>NZ_PCZU01000120.1:52403-62036 GCF_002887785.1 Rhodococcus sp. ENV425 | reverse complement strand
CCCGGAACGGGGGCGGGTCCGTGGTTACGGACCCGCCCCCGTTCGTGCGTGGACGTCGGATCCTTGCCCGCTCAGCTCCAGTCGTAGAAGCCGCGGCCGGACTTGCGGCCGAGCTCGCCGCGGGCCACCTTGTCGCGCAGCAACTGCGGCGGCGCGAACCGCTCCCCCAGGGTGCCGTGCAGGTACTCCGCGACGGCCAGCCGGATGTCCAGGCCCACGAGATCCGTCGAGCGCAGCGGGCCCATCGGATGCTTGTACCCCAATTCCATTGCCCGGTCGATCGACTCGGCGTCGGCCACGCCCTCCTCGAGCATCCGGATCGCCTCCAGGCCGAGCAGCACGCCGAGGCGGCTGGTGGCGAAGCCCGGCGAATCGCGCACCACCACGGGCGTCTTGCCGAGCAGCTCCACCCAGCCCGCGACGTCGCGCACCAGCGCGTCGGAGGTCGTCTCGGCGCGCACGATCTCCACCAGCTCCGACGCGGGCACCGGGTTGAAGAAGTGCATGCCCAGGAACCGGGACGGGTTCCTCAGGGCGGCGCCCAGCTCCGTCGGCGACAGCGAGCTGGTGTTGGTGGCGATCACCGCGTCGTCGGGCACGACGCGCTCGGCGTCGGCGAGCACGCGCCTCTTCAGGCCGGGATCCTCGGGCACCGCCTCGACGAGCAGCCGGGTGTCGCCGGGCAGCTCGGCCACCGACGCGACGAACGCGACCCGGCCGGCCACCACGTCGAGCGGATCGACGAGCTTGCCGCGCTCGGCCGCGCGGGAGAGGCTGTCCGTCAGCCGCTTTCGCGCGGCATCCAGGTCGCCGGTCTCGGACACGGTCACGGTCGCGCCGAGCGCGGCGAAGGCATGGGCGATGCCGACGCCCATGCGGCCTCCGCCGATCACGGCAACACGGTCGGGAAGTCCTGTCATCTGCTGGTCCTCTTCTCCAGGAATCGGGTCATGCGTTTCTACCTGTCCACGGCCCCGTACCGCACCGCCCGGGCGGGATCGTCGAGATGATGTGGTCGCTCACGGCGCCTCCACCGCCAGCGACACGCCCTGGCCGACGCCGACGCACAGGGTGGCCAGGCCCCGCGCCGCGCCCTCGCGTTCCATGCGGCCGAGCAGGGTGACGAGGATGCGCGCCCCGGACGAGCCGAGCGGGTGACCGAGCGCGATGGCGCCGCCGTCCGCGTTGACGAGGTCCTCGTCCAGGCCGAGTTCGCGGATGACGCCGAGCGACTGGGCGGCGAAGGCCTCGTTGAGCTCGATCGCGCCGATGCCGTCGAGGGTCCATCCGGTGCGGTCGAGCAGCTTGCGGGTGGCGGGGACCGGGCCGAGGCCCATGATGTGCGGGGCGAGCGCCGCCGAGGCGCTGCCGACGATCCGGGCGCGCGGCGTCAGCCCGTGCCGGCGCACCGCGTCGGCGCCGGCGAGCACCAGCGCGGACGCGCCGTCGGACAGCGACGACGACGAGCCGGCGGTGACGATGCCGCCGGCCCGGAACACCGGCTTCAGGCGGGCGAGTTTCTCCTCGTCGGTCCCGCGCCGCGGGCCCTCGTCCACGTCGACGACGCCGTCGCGCACCGGCACCGGGACGATCTCCTTCTCGAACCGGCCGGCGTCGATGGCGGCGAGGGCGCGCCGGTGGCTGCGGACCGCGAACGCGTCGCTCGCCTCCCGGATGATGCCGTGCAGGGCCGCGACCTCCTCGGCCGTCTCGCCCATCGACAGGGTGGTCGTGTCGTCGAAGCGCGGGTTGGTGAACCGCCAGCCGATGGCGGTGTCGAAGACGGCGCCGGGCTTGGCCCAGGGTGTGCCGGGCTTGCTCATCACCCACGGCGCCCGGGTCATCGACTCGACCCCGCCGGCGACGACGATGTCGGCCTCCCCGGACCGGATGGCCTGGGCCCCGGAGGCGACAGCGGTGAGCCCGCTCGCGCACAGGCGGTTGACGGTGTACCCGGGGACGGTCTGCGGCAGGCCGGCGAGCAGCACCGCCATGCGGGCGACGTTGCGGTTGTCCTCGCCGGCCTGGTTGGTGGCGCCGAGGATCACCTCGTCGATCGCGTCGGCCGGGACGCCGCTGCGCGCGACGGCCTCGCCGACGACGAGTGCGGCCAGGTCGTCGGGCCGCACCGGGGCGAGCGCGCCGCCGTAGCGGCCCTGCGGTGTGCGGACTCCGTCGACGACGTAGACGTCGATCATCCGTAGATCTCCCTTCCGAAACCGGGGGCCGTGTGACCCTTGACACCCTCCGGTAGTGAATGTACGTTCATAGTTAGTGAAGCACAATTCATCACTCATGAACAGAACTTCAATTCCTGACCCGACCTGCGCTGACGAGGAGTCATCATGACCGTGTTCGAGGACATCACCTACGAGATCGACGGCCCCGCGGCGATCATCACGATCGACCGCCCGCACCGCTACAACGCGTTCCGCGGCAAGACCGTCGAGGAGCTCATCAAGGCGTTCCGCGCCGCGTGGGCCGACAGCCGGGTCTCGGCGATCATCCTCACCGGCGCCGGCGAGAAGGC
The DNA here is from genome assembly GCF_002887785.1 of Rhodococcus sp. ENV425. Taxonomy (NCBI): domain Bacteria; kingdom Bacillati; phylum Actinomycetota; class Actinomycetes; order Mycobacteriales; family Nocardiaceae; genus Rhodococcus; species Rhodococcus sp. ENV425. Next base: position 59,506 of record NZ_PCZU01000120.1, on the reverse strand, counting down.
GTTCTGCACCGGCGGCGACGTCAAGCAGCGCGCCGAGACCGGCGACTACGGCCCCACCGAGAGCGGCATGTTCGAGATCGGCTACCTGCACAAGCTGATTCGCGACATCCCGAAGCCGGTCATCGCCGCGGTCAACGGAGTCGCCGTCGGCGGCGGACACGTGCTGCACGTGCTGTGCGACCTCACGATCGCCTCGGAGAACGCCAAGTTCGGCCAGGCCGGCCCGAAGGTCGGATCGTTCGACGCCGGTTTCGGCTCGGCCTTCCTCGCCCGCGTGGTCGGCGAGAAGCGCGCCCGCGAGATCTGGTACCTGTGCCGCCAGTACGACGCCGCCACCGCCGAGCGCTGGGGCCTGGTCAACTGGGTCGTGCCGCAGGACAAGCTGCTCGACGAGGCCAAGGCGATCGCCGCCGAGATCGCCGAGAAGAGCCCCACCGCCATCAAGTTCCTCAAGCAGTCGTTCAACGCGGACACCGACCACCAGGCCGGCCTGAGCAACCTCGCGATGTCGGCGCTCGACCTGTTCGGCAAGTCCGACGAGGGCCTCGAGGGCGCCAACGCGTTCGCCGAGAAGCGGCCCGCCGACTTCGCCAAGTTCGTCAAGGCCTGATCCCTCCCCATTTCGGATTCCCCGAGAGGACCCCTCATGAGCAACATCGCACTGGTCACCGGCGCCGGCTCCGGCATCGGCAAGGCCATCGCACTGGCCTTCGCCGCACAGGGCGACCGCGTGGTCGCCGCCGACCTCGACCTCGCCGCCGCCGAGGCCACCGCCAAGGAGTACCCCGAGCTGATCACCGCCCTGCCGGTGGACATCGCCGACCGGGCCCAGGTCGACGAGCTGCGCGAGCGCACCCACGCCGAGGTCGGCGTGCCGAACGTGCTCGTCAACGCCGCCGGCTGGGACCGCACCGATCAGTTCCTCAACGCCACACCCGAATTCGCGCAGAAGGTCGTGGCGATCAACTACCTCGGCCCGGTGCACGTGTGCAGCGCCTTCCTGCCCGGCATCATCGAAGCCGGCAACGGCGGCCGCGTGATCAACCTCGCCTCCGACGCCGGCCGCGTCGGCAGCTCCGGCGAGTCGATCTACGCCGGGGCGAAGGGCGGCGTCATCGCGCTGACCAAGTCCCTCGCCCGCGAGATGGCGCGGCACGGCATCAACGTCAACTGCGTGTGCCCCGGCCCCACCGACACCCCGCTGTTCCAGGCGCAGGACGAGAAGCTCAAGGCCGCACTGATCAAGGCCATCCCGTTCCGCCGGCTCGCCCGGCCCGACGAAGTCGCCGCCCCCGTGCTGTTCTTCGCGTCGGAGGCCGCGTCGTTCGTCACCGGTCAGGTGATCAGCGTCAGCGGCGGCCTCACGATGGCCGGCTGACCGCGGACACGCGAGGGAGGACGGACACCATGACCGCGTCGTACAACGCCCGGGCCTACCGGGAGTACTTCGAGAACGACTTCACGTACCTCAACGGATTCCGGCGCAACACCAAGCGTTACGCACACCAGGTCGCCCTGAGCGACCCCGGCACCGGGCGGCAGTGGACCTACGCGCAGCTCGGGGAGCGCGTCGACCGGATCGCGACGGGCCTGGCGGACGCGGGGGTGCAGACCGGGGACGTCGTCGCCTACCAGCTGTTCAACGGCGTCGAATTCGCCGAGCTCTACCTCGCCACGCAGGCCGTCGGGGCGGTCGGCTCGCCGGTGAACTTCCGCCTGGCGGCCGGCGAGACGGCGTTCGTCCTCGACAAGTGCACCCCTGCGGTATTCGTCTACGACACCGAACTCACCGACATGGTGCAGGAGGCGTTGCGGCTCGCAGCGCACACTCCGAGGGTGATCGTGGCCGTCGGCGACGGCGACACCGTCGAAGTCACCGGCGTCACGGTGATGCGGTACCGGCACCTGGCCGCCGACCGCATCGCGCTACCGCCGCTGCATCGCACGGTGTGGGACGAGACCACCCGTCTCTACACCTCCGGCACGACGGGCATGCCGAAGGGCGTGCCGCTCAACAGCATGATCGAGATCTTCAGCGCCCACGACGTGATCATGCACTTCCCGCTCGGCCCCGACGACAAGACGCTCAACATGACCCCGTGGTTCCACCGCGGCGGCCTGCACGCGGGCGGGCCCAACCCGACGTTCTACGTCGGCGGTGAAGTGGTGCCGCTGCGGTCGTTCGACGCCGACCGGGTCCTCGACCTCGTCGCCGCGTACGGACTGACCTTCCTCATCGGCGCACCGACCAATCTCGCCATGCTCGCCGCCGCCCAGGAGGCGCGCCCGCGCGACCTGTCCAGCCTGCGCGGCATCGTCACGATGGGCGCGCCGCTCGAGAAGGAGGCGGCGCTGCGCTACCAGAAGGTGCTCAACCCCCGGATCTTCAACGGCTACGGCACCACCGAGGCCTTCTGGAACACCTTCCTGCGGCCGGCCGACCTGCCCGACCGCGCCGGCAGCGCCGGCCGCGCCTGCACCGACGACGAGGTCCGCGTCGTCCACGTCTACCCCGACCGGCTCGCCGACCCCGACGACGTCGTCGCCCACGACGGCCACGACGTCGGTGAGGTCATCGTCCGCTCCCCCAAGTGCGCCAACGCCTACTTCGACACCCCCGACCAGGAGAGGGCCAAGTTCCACCAGGGTTGGCTGCACATCGGCGACCTCGCCACCTGGGACGCCGACGAGTTCGTCACCATCGTCGGACGCAAGGACGACATGCTCATCTCCGGCGGTGAGAACGTCCACCCGGTGCAGGTGGAAGAGGCACTCAACGCCCATGCGCAGGTGCAGGACTCGCTCGTCGTCGGCGTCCCGGACGAGAAGTGGGGACGCATCGTCGTCGCCTACATCGTCGCCGAGGATCCCTCGCTGACGGTCGATCACCTCGACGCCCACTGCCGCTCCCACCCGATGCTCTCGTCGTTCAAGCGGCCGCGCGCCTACCGGTTCGTCGAGACCCTGCCCGTCTCCCCCACCGGCAAGAAGCTGCATTACAAGGCCACCGAAGCCGCCGCGGCCGAGTTCGCCGCCGGCCTCTTCTCCGCTCCCTCCGACTCGAGGATGACCCGATGAGCACCACCACCCTCCCCAAGTTCGACGCCCTCGACCCGCTCGCCATCGACTCGCTCTACTCCGACGACGAGCTCGCCGTCCGCGACACCGTTCGCAAGTTCTGCGCCGAGCACGTCACTCCGCACATCGCGGAGTGGTTCGAGGCCGGCGACCTGCCCGGCGTGCGCGACCTCGCCCGCGAATTCGGCAAGCTCGGCCTCCTCGGTATGCACCTCGAGGGCTACGGGTGCGGTGGCTCGTCCGCCGTGCACTACGGCCTCGCCTGCCTCGAGTTGGAAGCCGCCGACTCCGGCATCCGCTCCCTGGTCTCGGTGCAGGGCTCGCTCGCGATGTTCTCGATCTGGAACAACGGTTCCGAGGAGCAGAAGCAGCGCTGGCTGCCGGGCATGGCGGCGGGCGAGATCATCGGCTGCTTCGGCCTGACCGAACCCGACGTCGGCTCCGACCCGGGGGCGATGAAGACCCGCGCCCGCCGGGACGGATCCGACTGGGTTCTCGACGGTCGCAAGATGTGGATCACCAACGGCTCCATCGCCGACGTCGCCGTGGTCTGGGCGAACACCGACGAGGGCGTCCGTGGCTTCGTCGTGCCCACCGACACACCCGGTTTCAGCGCCCACACCATCAAGCACAAGCTGTCGCTGCGCGCCTCGGTCACCGGCGAACTCGTCCTGGACAACGTGCGCCTGCCCGCCGACGCGCTGCTGCCCGAGGCCAAGGGCGTCAAGGCGCCGCTGCAGAGCCTGTCCGAGGCGCGGTACGGCATCATCTGGGGCGCGATGGGCGCCGCGCGCTCGGCGTGGGAGGCCGCCCGCGACTACTCGATGCAGCGCACCCAGTTCGGCCGCCCCATCGGCGGATTCCAGCTCACCCAGGCCAAGCTCGCCGACATGGCCGTCGAACTGCACAAGGGCCAGTTGCTGTCGCTGCACCTCGGCCGGCTCAAGGACAGCGTCGGGCTGCGGCCCGAGCAGGTGAGCTTCGGCAAGCTCAACAACACCCGCGAGGCCATCGAGATCTGCCGCACCGCGCGAACCATTCTCGGCGGCAACGGCATCTCCCTCGAGTACCCCGTCATCCGGCACATGGTCAACCTCGAGTCCGTGCTCACCTACGAGGGCACCCCCGAGATGCACCAGCTGGTGCTCGGCCAGGCCTTCACCGGCGAAAACGCCTTCCGCTGACAGGAATCCCACCATGAACGCACGATTGATCCACGACTCCGAGCACCTGCAGTTCCGCGAGGTCGTCCGTGACTTCGTCCGGGACAAGATCACCCCGGTGCACGAGGACTGGGAACGGGCGAGCTGCCTCGACCGGTCCCTGTTCACCGAGGCCGGCAAGCTGGGCCTGCTCGGCTTCCCGGTCCCGGAGGAGTACGGCGGTCCCGGCGTCGACGACTTCCGCTACAACGCCATCCTGATCGAGGAGGTCAACCGGGCGGGCAACGCGGCCGCCGGGATCGCGTTCTCGCTGCAGAACGACGTCGTGCTGCCGTACCTGACCGACATGACCACCGACGAGCAGAAGGCGCGCTGGCTGCCCGGCGCCGTCACCGGCGAGACCGTCCTCGGCATCGCGATGACCGAACCCGGCACCGGCAGCGACCTGACCGGCATCCGCACCTCGGCGGTGCGCGACGGCGACCACTACGTGGTCAACGGCGCCAAGACGTTCATCTCCAACGGGCAGAACGGCGACCTGTTCGTCGTCGCCACCCGCACCTCCGACGACCCGCACAAGGGCCTGACCCTGCTCGTCGTCGAGGCCGACACCGCCGGCTTCTCCCGCGGGCGCAATCTGGAGAAGATCGGCCTGCACGCGCAGGACACCAGCGAGCTGGCCTTCACGGACATGCGGGTCCCGGTCGCGAACCGGCTCGGCGAGGAGGGACAGGGCTTCTACCAGCTCGTGCACAACCTGCCGCAGGAACGGTTGTCGCTCGCGATCGGCGCGGTCGCCGCGGCGGAGGGCGTGTTCGCCGAGACCCTCACCTACGTCAGGGAGCGCAAGGCCTTCGGCAAGCCGGTCTCGAGCTTCCAGAACACCCAGTTCGTGCTGGCCGAACTGGCCACCGAGCTGGATCTGGCCCGCACGTTCCTCGACGACTGCATCGCCGAGCACGTTGCCGGCGAGCTCACCGCCGCCCGCGCGGCGCGGCTGAAGTGGTGGGCCACCGAACTGCAGGTGCGGGTCGCGGACCGGTGCCTGCAGTTGCACGGCGGCTACGGGTACATGCGCGAGTACGCGGTGGCACGCGCGTTCGTCGACGCCCGCATCCAGACCATCTACGGTGGCACCACCGAGATCATGAAGACGATCGTCGCCAAGGATCTCGGGATCTGAGCGGCCGTCCCGAGCGACGAGGAGGACGCCCATGTCGGCCGATCCGAGCGAGCTGCCGATCGACGAGGCCGTGCGCGCGGTCCGTGCGAACTCCCGGCGCAGGCAGATCCTGATCGCTGCCGCGAAGGTGATGCAGCGCACAGGGTTCCATCAGATGTCCATGCAGGCGCTGGCCGACGAGGCGAACGTCAGCGTGGGCCTGCTCTACAAGTACTTCGGCAACAAGGAGGAGATCCTCCTCGCCACCATCACCGCCATCCTGGACGCGTTCCGGGATCAGCTCGAGCCCGCGATGGCGGCGGCCGGCACGGACCCCGTGGAGCGCCTGGCCGCGGGGATCGGCCGGTTCGTCGAGATCGTCGACGAGAACCTCGACGCCGTGGCCCTGACCTACCGCGAGAGCCGCACGCTCGACCCGGCCGGGCGGGAGATGCTCAAGCGGCTCGAGATCGCCACCTCCGCCCCGCTGCGTGCGGTGCTGACCGAGGGCATCGACGCCGGCATCATGAACCCGGTCGACGTCGACCTGATGGTCTTCGACCTGGTGCTGCTCGCCCACGGCTGGGCGCTCAAGCACTGGCATTTCGGCCGGCTCTACAGCCTCGACGACTACATCCGGCTGCAGACCCGGTTCGTGCTCAACACCGTTCTGCCACAAGAACACCGAACCCGCTACCGACACCTGCTGGAGTAACCGTGAGCGTCGTCACCACACGCGAAGACCGCGTCGGGATCATCACCCTCGACCGTCCCCCCGCCAACGCCTTCGACGAGGCGCAGGCGGAGGCCCTGGCCGAGGCGGTCACGACGCTGGGCGAGGACCCCGCCGTACGGGCCGTCCTGATCCGCAGCGCCCGGCGGATCTTCTGCGGAGGCGCGGACATCGCGATGATGGAGTCCTGGAGCACGCAGCCCGATCGGGGTGCACGCCTGCGCCGCTTCACCGCACGGCTCCAGGACGTGTTCGCCCGCATCGAGGCGCTGCCGAAGCCCTCGGTGGCCGCCCTCGCCGGTGCCGCCACGGGAGGCGGCCTCGAGTTGGCCCTCGCGTGCGACTTCCGCGTCGCGGGCGCCTCGGTGAAGCTCGGGCTTCCCGAGGTGGGAATCGGGCTCCTCCCCGGTGCGGGGGGCACGCAACGGCTCACCCGGCTGGCCGGTCCGTCGGTGGCGCACCGGCTCGTTCTCGGCGCCGAACTGGTCACCGGCCGTGCGGCCGAACGGCTCGGAATCGTGCAGTGGGCCACCGACGCCGACGTCGAGACCGAGGCCCGAGCCTTGGCCGATCGACTCGCGCAGCTGCCGCCGGCCGCCTACGCGGCCGCCAAACGCTGCATCGTCGCAGCTCGGGGCGATGAGGGGTTCGCCCGAGAGCTCGACGAGATCAGCCGGCTGATCGAGACGCCGGACACCGTCCGCTTGCTGGAAGGATTCGTCGCGCGCGCCCGGTAGCCCGGCGTGCGGGCCGTCGCGGGATGTCCGCCGCCCGGGGCTGCGCCGGACGACCCGCCCGGATCACTCGGTACTGTGGATCCGACCCAGCGGCGACGAGGAGCACCACCATGACCACCGACCACGACGCGCTACCCGTGGACGAGGCCGTGCGAGCCGTGCGCACCAGCTCCCGCCGCAAACAGGTGCTCGACGCCGCGGTGACGGTCATGCAGCGGACCGGGTTCCAC
>NZ_PCZU01000120.1:41531-52393 GCF_002887785.1 Rhodococcus sp. ENV425 | reverse complement strand
GATGTCCATGCAGGCGCTGGCCGACGAGGCCGGGGTGAGCGTGGGGCTGATCTACAAGTACTTCGGTGGCAAGGAGGACGTCCTCCTCGCGACCATCCTCGCGATCCTCGACGCCTTCCGCGACCAGCTCGAACCGGCCATGGACGCCGTCGGCGACGACCCCGTCGAGCGGCTCGCCGCCGGGATGCGCCGCTACATCGAGATCGTGGACGAGAACCTCCACGCCACGGTGCTCACCTACCGGGAGAGCCGCACCCTCGACGACGCCGGACGCGCCCGGATCAAGGAACTCGAGGTGGAGTCCTCGGCGCCGCTGCGCGCCGCGCTCGACGCGGGGATCGAGGCGGGCGTGATGAACCCGGTCGACGTCGACCTGATGGTCTTCGACATCATGCTGCTGGCGCACGGCTGGGCGCTCAAGCACTGGCACTTCGGGGCGATCTACACGCTCGACGAGTACATCCGGCTCCAGACCCGCTTCGTGCTGAACACGCTCCTCCCGGCCGAGCGCCGCGACGACTACGCGCAGTTGCTCACGTAGCCGACACGGGAAGCAGGTCGCCGCCGAGAGGTAGCGACCAGCGCGCCCCGCGCACCGTCTCGATCGCGTCGTGGCGGGAGGTCGGCATGATGCCGGGCAGCAGCAGCGTCCACATCTGGTCGATCCGCTCCTCGAGGTCGACGCGCCCGGCGAGGACGTCGGACAGGAGCTGCACGCCCGTGAACGCGGAGATCACGAAGTGCGCCAGCATCGACGGATCGAGGTGGGCATCCAGGTCGCCTTCCTCGACGGCACGACGGCCGAACGCCTCGCAGGCCGTGATCCAGTCCAGGTACGGCCCGGCGGGCTTGTCGAGACTGCCGAGTTCGAGGGTGAGCCGGATCCCAGCGCGCACGACGGGGTCCTCGATCATCTGCCGGCCGATGCCGTGGCACAGCATCACGATCTGTTCGAGGGTCGACGCCTCGGTGCCGGCGATCGCATCGACGAGCGCGATCGAGCGGCGGTGCTGCTCGGCGACGATGGCGCCGGCGAGGTCGATCTTCGACGCGAAATGGAAGTACACCGCCCCCTTGGACAGTCCCGTGTCGCGGAGAATGTCGGCGAAGCTGGCGCCGTGGAACCCTCGTTCGTCGAACATCGCGGCGGCGGCGCGCACGATCTGCTGCCGGGTCACTGCGGCGCGGGCTTGCTTGGCCACTCACTCACCTTTCTCGCGAGGCGGATTCCGACGAGACACCTCGGCCCGAGGCATCCGACGTACATCCCCTCGACAACCCCCGACCGACACACCGCCGACTCCCCCTGGGCGGCCCGCCGGGATCTGCGTCGATCCCGGCGGAAGGCACCAGCCACCTTAACAAGACCGATCGACCGTTCAACGAAGGGTGGACGGCACCGGCGTGCCCGCCCCGCTCCCCCTCGGCAGCACGGGCCGATCGGCGGCGCCGGCCTATCCGGCGCCGAGGGCCTTCTTCGCCGCGTCCTGCGCCTTGTCGACCTGCTCGGCGTACTTTCCGCCGGTCTTGCGGTCCGCGAGATCACCGGCCTTCTCGATCGCCTCGTCGACCTTGTCGGGGTTCTGCGCCGCGAACTCCTTGCCCTTGTCGACCAGCCCCTTGACCGAATCCATGAAACCCACGTCGCGTCCTTTCGTCCGAATGATCGAGCGGGCCAAGCCTGCCACAGCAGGTCGCGACCGGACGTGGGGCCGGGTCCGACGCCGCGCTATCGGGGGTCGGGTCCGGGAGCCGGGCCGGGTCCGGCAGCCGGACCCGGTCCGCGACCTTCGGTGCCGAGGGTCTTCTTCACCGCTTCCTGCGCCTTGCCGACGTGCCGGGAGTACTTTCGGGGCCCCTTCGTCCGGGCGAGATCGCCGGCCTTGTCGATGGCGTTGTTCACCGTGTCCGGGTTCTTCCGGGCATAGTCCTTGCCCTTGTCGACCAGGCCCTTGAGCGAATCCATGAATCGCATCGGGTCCATCCCTTCTCTGTGCAATGGTCGGATCGTCACCAGCGTGCCACCGGTGGACGCAGAGCGGGAGATCCCTGTCGGGACCTCCCGCCGAAGACCTCCACTGCTACGGGCTGCGCGGGCCCGGCTGCGCCTGCGGGCCGGGATCGGACTCCGGGCCGGGCCGTCCCGCGGGACCCGGAGTCGCACCGGGAACGGGATGGTCCGCGGTACCGAGGTGCTTCTTCGCGGCGTCCTGCACCTTGTCCACGTGCTGGGCGTACTTGCCGCCCGTCCGGGCATCGGCGGCGTCGCCTGCCTTGTCGACGAACCCGCCGGCCTTGTCGGGGTTCTTCTCCGGGTACGCCCTGCCCTTGTCGACCAGGCCCTTGATCGAATCCTTCAAACCCATCTGCCGCTCCTTCCGTTCGAGGGATCGATGCCTCAGCGTGCCACCGCGGGCCGGTTCCCAAACCTGCCGCGGCGGCGCAGTGTCCCCGTCCCCGGCCGGGCCGGCGCAGTGGCCTCGTCCCCGTCAGTGCACGCCCGGCAACAGGTCCTCACTGGCGGCGAACAGCCGGCGGTGCTCACCGTGGACTCGCCCGGTCACCCACCACGAGACCTCCACGAGGACCACGCCGATCGCCCCGCACGTGAACGCCGTGACCATTGCGCCGACGTTGGAGATGTCGAGGGCGAAGAACTCGCGGGCGATGGGGAAGGCGAACAGGACCAGGTACCCGAGCACCGAACCGGCCAGCAGCACCAGTTTCCACATCACGTACGGCCGCGCCACCACGGCGAGCACCCACAGCGCGATCATGATCAAGGTGATCAGCGCCGCGGTGCCGGCCTGCATCTTCTGCGCCTCGGTCTGCTCGGGCCCGGCGTACACCAGGATGTAGCAGACGTACGTGCTGATCCCGATGATCACCCCCGACGGGATCGCCAGGCGCATCACCCGCGACACGAAGCCGGAGCGGGCCCGCTCGTTGTTGGGGGCGAGCGACAGGATGAACGCGGGGACTCCGATGGTGAACCACGCCGCGATCGTCACGTGCCGCGGCAGGAACGGATACGGCATCGGCTCGTAGCCGAACACCTGGGACAACGCGCCCGAGAGCCCCACGAGGAACGCCAGCAGTACGGAGTACACGGTCTTGGTGAGGAACAGGTTCGAGACCCGCTCGATGTTGCCGATCACCCGCCGGCCCTCGGCGACGACGTAGGGCAGGGTGGCGAACTTGTTGTCCAGCAACACGATCTGCGCGACCGCACGGGTAGCCGGGCTGCCGGAGCCCATCGCGACCCCGATGTCGGCGTCCTTGAGCGCCAGCACGTCGTTGACCCCGTCGCCGGTCATGGCGACGGTGTGCCCGCGCGACTGGAGGGCTCCGACCATCGCCCGTTTCTGGTCGGGCCGCACGCGACCGAAGGTGGTGGCCGAGTCGAGGGTGTCGGCGAGCCGGTCGCGGTCCTCCGGCAGGGTGCGGGCATCGACGGGGTGATCGGCGTGCGGCAGGCCGAGCGACGTCGCGACCGCGCCGACCGACACGGCGTTGTCGCCGGAGATGACCTTGACCTCGACCTGCTGGCTCGCGAAGTACTCGAGGGTCGGCTTGGCGTCGGGCCGGACCCGCTGCTCGAGCACGACGAGGGCCTGCGCGGTGACCGTGCCGGGGGCGTGCGGGTCGTCGACGGGACGGTCGCACCGGCCGAGCAGCAGCACCCGCAGCCCCTGCGCCCCGAGCGCCTCGGCGCGCCGGGCCGCCTCCGAGCCGGGATCGAGCAGCACGTCCGGTGCGCCGAGCACCCAGTCGCCGTGGTCGCCGTACGACTGGCCGCTCCACTTCTTCGCCGACGAGAACGGGGCGACGGCGGTGGCCTCTCCCCAGCCGGGGTCGTCCGGCATCGCCTCGCGGACGGCGAGGACGCTGGCGTTGGGACGCGGGTCGTCGGCGGCCATCGCCGCGAGCGCGGCACGGGCGGCCGTCTCGTCGCTGCCGTCGACGCACACGACGTTCGCCAGGCGCATGCCGTTCTCGGTGAGCGTGCCGGTCTTGTCGGCGCAGACCACGTCGACGCGGGCGAGGCCCTCGATGGCCGGCAGTTCCTGCACGAGGCACTGCCGGCGACCGAGACGGATCACGCCCACCGCGAACGCGATCGACGTCATCAGCACCAGGCCCTCGGGGACCATCGGAACGAGCGCGGCGACCATGCCGCTGAGTGCCGGGCCGAGCGCCTCGCCGCTCGAGAACAGCTGGTTGTAGATGATGAGCAGGCCCGCCGGGATCATCAGGTAGGTGATGAATTTCAGGATCTTGTCGATGCCGGCGCGCAGTTCCGAGTGCACGAGCGTGAACTTGCTGGCTTCCTCGGCGAGCCGGGCTGCGTACGCGTCACGGCCGACCTTCGTGGCCCGGTAGGCGCCGCTGCCCGCCGCGACGAAGCTGCCCGAGAGGACGTGTGCGCCGAGCTCCTTGTGCACAGGATCGGCCTCGCCGGTGAGCAGCGACTCGTCGAGTTCGAGCCCCTCGGCCTCGACGACGAACCCGTCCACCACCGCCTGGTCGCCGGGGCCGAGTTCGATGATGTCGTCGAGCACCACCTCGCGCGGCGGGAGCTCGGCCACCACTCCGTCCCGGCGCACGAGAGGCTTGGCCTGGCTGACGATCGCGAGCCTGTCGAGGGTCCACTTCGCGCGGATCTCCTGCACGATTCCGACGGCGCTGTTGAGGATGATCAGCAGGCCGAACATGCCGTCGATGATCGAGCCGGTGGCCAGGACGATGGCCAGCAGGACGGCCAGGATCGCGTTGATGCGGGTGAAGACGTTGGCGCGGACGATCTCGCCGACCGACCGCGACGCCCGGTCCGGCACGTCGTTGGTGGCGCCCCGGGCCACGCGTTCGGCGACCTGCTCGGTGGTCAGGCCCAGCTCGATGTGCCGCGCGTCGGTCGGGGGCGCGGCCGCCTGGTCGGCGACGGCGGTGGGCTCCTCTGCTGCCATGGGAATCAGGCTAAGCCACCCGCTGCGCTCCGCCGCCGTGCCGTGACGCCTCGCGCCGGGCTCAGCTGTCCGGGCGGACGAACTCGGGCTGGTCGAGCACGCGCAGCCAGCTGCCGTCAGGCTGGCGGCGGGCCACCTGGGCCCGGGCGCCGGCGCCGTCCTTCGGCGGGGTGGCGGTCAGCGCGAGGTCGCCGCTGATCAGTGTCGGCAGCGGCGGCTCGGGTTCGAAGTGGGGCGCGTGTTCCAGCACCTGCTCCCACAAGCGGCGGATGGCCTCGCGGCCCACCGTGCGACCGCCCGGCGGGTAGGCCATCACGGCGTCCTCCTCGTACAGTGCGGCGACACCCGCCGCGTCGCCGGCGTTGGAGCGCTCGACGAACAGGCGGGTGAGATCCTCTGGCTGCCAAGCCTTCTCTGCGTCGGACACGGTCATCCTCTCCAGGAACGGAAGCGGGACACCACCAGCCTCCGACCCGCAGAGTCAGAAGTCCAACAGATTGTTCTGATCGGAACTAGAATCCGGGGTTATGGAACTGCGGCAGCTCGAGTACTTCGTCGCGGTGGCCGAGGAGGCGAACTTCACCCGGGCCGCCCACCGCGTCCACATCAGCCAGTCCGGGATCAGCGCCCAGGTCCGCCGGCTCGAGCACGACCTCGGCGCCGCCCTGTTCGACCGCTCCACCCGCACCGCCACCCTGACCACGGCCGGTGAGGCGGCACTGCCGCACGCCCGGGCCGCGCTGGCGTCCGCCGCGGCCGCCCGGCAGGCGGTCGAGGAGGTGACGGCACTGATCCGCGGACAGCTGGTGGTCGGCATGGTCACCGCCTGCACCGTCACCGGGTTGTTCGACGCACTCGCCGCGTTCCACCGCGCGCACCCGGGGGTCGAGATCACCCTCGTCGAGGACGCCTCCGACCGGCTCGTCGAGCGGGTCCGCTGCGCCACCGTGGACCTCGCCCTCGTCGGCTCCGCCGGCAGCCCGCCCCCGGGCCTCGAGGCGCTCACCCTCGTCAGCGAACCGATCGTCGCGGCCGTGCCGCCCGGTCACCCGCTGACCGGCCGCGCCCGCCTCACGCTCGCGGACGTGTGCGCGCACCCCGTCGTGTCCATGCCCGAGGGCACCGGGATCCGGACCGTGTTCGACCGGGCGTGTGCCGCCGCCGGCCTGCGCCCCGACATCGCCCTGCAGGCCAGTTCCCCGGACACCGTCGCCGACCTCGCCCTCCGCGGGCTGGGCGTGGCGATCCTCAGCCGCTCGATGACCGCGCACTTCGAGGGCCGGTTGTGCGGGCTCACCCTGGACGACGCCACCGGGCCCGCGGTGCTGTCGCTGATCTGGTCCGATACGGACGCTCCGGCCCTGCGCGAACTCGTCCGGCACAGCCGTCGCGCCTTCGCCGTCGCAGGGACCTAGGACACTTCCCCGGCGGCGGCCCGCGGCCGAGAATGGGCACGGGCCGGCGAACCGGCCGGAGTCGAATCCACGACGACAGGGGGCGGACATGAATCTCGAGGACCTGATGGCCAAGGCACGCGACACGGTCACGGTCAAGCGCGTGTACTCGGAGCCGGTCGAGAAGGACGGCCTGACGGTCATCACCGCGGCCGTGGTCTCCGGCGGTGCCGGCGGAGGCGGGGGGTACTCGCCCGACGGGGAGAACGGCGAGGGCGGCGGCTTCGGCGTCGGGGCTCGCCCGGTGGGCGCGTACGTCATCAGCGGCGGCAAGCTGTCGTGGCAGCCGGCGGTGGACGTCAACCGCCTGGTGCGTACCGTCGCGAGTGTGGCGATCGCCTTCCTCGTCACGCGGGCGCTCGTCGAACGCAAGCGTGCCGCTACGACGCGCTGACACCGCTCACAGCGTCGCGAGGACGAACGACAGCACGAATCCCGCGGCGGTGCTCAGCGCGACCGTGGGACCGCCCTTCTCGTAGGCCTCCGGCATGAGCGTGTCGGCCAGCGACGCCAGCACCGCGCCCGCCGCGAACGCCAACGGCAGGGAGATCGTCTCCGGCGGGGTCACCGCGAGCGGCCCGGCCCCGACGACGACGGCGACGGTCAGCAGCGTGGCGCACGCGACCCACATCCCGAGGATGTACCCCCGGGACCGGCCCTGAGCGCGCATGGAGGCGCTGCCGACGAGCGACTCCGGGAAGTTGGACACGAAGATCGCGACCAGCAGGGCGAGGCCGCCGGTGCCCTCCCCCAGGGACACACCGAGCGCCACGTTCTCGGGCACCCCGTCGAGCGTGACCGCCGCCAGCAGCGCCAGCCCGGCCGCCCCGCTCACCGAGGACGACGACGGCGCGGTTTCCTCGGCGGCCGCGTCGACGTCGAGTTTCTCGCTGCCGTGGTCCTTCTCCCGCCGGCCCTCGGCCACCCGGTCCAGCCACGCGCTGAGCACGGTGAACACGAGCGCGCCGACGACGAGTCCGATCGCCGCGCGCCAGATGCCGCCCTTCTCGTACGAATCCTCGAACAACTCGAACGACAGGGCGGTGATGAGCGCGCCGGCGGCGAACGCCAGCATCGCCGCGAGAACGCGTTTGGGGATCTCCACCCATCCGCCCACCAGGGCACCGAGCACCAGCGCACTCGAGGCGATGATCCCGAAGAGCAACGATTCGACGATGGCCCCGCCCTCCCTCCGACGCTCCCCGACGGACGGCGGGATACCCGCTGCGGCGGCCCGGAAACCCCCTACCGGCCCGGGGTCAGCCGAGCGGAACCCACCACGGATCCTGCGAGCCCGGCCGCAGTGCGTCGACCCGCTGCCCCGGCATCGGCACGGCCGTGGGCACCCCCTCCTCCCGAGCGGCGGGCAGGAGCCGCGCGATCGGCTCCGACCACGCGTGGAACGCCAGGTTGAAGGTGCCCCAGTGCACGGGGACGAGCAGGCCGGGGTGGTCGCCGCCCCCGAGATCGAGGTGGGTGCGCACCGCCTCCTCCGGGTTCATGTGCACGTCGGGCCACCGCGGGTCGTACGCCCCCACCGGCAGCAACGTCAGATCGAACGGGCCGTAGCGGTCCCCGATGCCGGCGAACCGGGGCGTGTAGCCGCTGTCGCCGCCGAAGAACGCGGTTCGCGTCGGCCCCGCGATCACCCACGACGACCACAGTGTGATGTTGCGGATCAGGCCGCGTCCGGAGAAGTGCCGCGCCTCGGTGCACGTGACGGTGAGCGCGCCCACCTCGGTGTGCTGGTCCCAGTCCAGCTCGACGATCCGGTCGGCCGGGATCCGCCACCGGCGCAGGTGCGCGCCCACGCCGAGCGGCACCAGGAACCGGGCCTCGCGCTGCGTGGCCGCGAGCGCCTCCACGGTCTCGCGGTCCAGGTGGTCGTAGTGGTCGTGGGAAATCACGACGGCGTCGATCGGCGGCAGTTCCGCCAGTTCGACCGGCGACGGGTGCAACCGGGCCGGACCCACGGCCGGCGACGGCGAGACCCGCTCGCTCCACACCGGGTCGGCGAGGATCCGGTGGCCGTCGATCTCGAGGAGGACGCTCGAGTGCCCGTACCAGGTGACCGCCAGTTCCGCGGCCTGCACCGGCGCGAGCTGCGGCGCGAGCGGCACCGCGTCGCGCGGCGTGCCGGAAGACCGTCGGGTGAGCATGTCCTTGACGAGGCTGCCGCCGGCCTCGGGCAGCACCGTGCTGCTCGGCTCCGAGTTGTGGAACCGGCCGTTCCGATACCGGGGTGAGCCGGCGGCGTACGGGCGGATGTCCGCCGGAGTCGCGCCGATCGAGCCGGGGACGCCGCGGGCGGCGCGCGCCACCCACAGCAAGCCGGCGCCGGCGAGGGCGGACGAGGCGGTCTGCTTGACGCTCACCCCACCACTGTAGAGGGGCGCGGGCGCGCTCAGCGGCCGCGGAAGACCGGCTCCCGGCGTTCCGCGCGGGCGAGCCGGGCCTCCTGGACGTCCTCGCTGAGCCACGCCGCGGCCAGCGCGGCCGTCTGCTCGGGCGACGGCTCGTCGCGGGTGCCGTCGTCGTTGAGGAACAGCTTCATCGCGTGCAGCGACAGCGGTGCGAGCTTGGCGATCTCGTGTGCCCAGGACTGCGCGGCGACGAGGTCGCCGATCCGGTTGGCCAGGCCGCGGTCCACGGCCTCGTGGGCGTCGACCGGCTCGGCGGCGAGCAGCACGGCCCGCGACGGGCCGCCGCCGAGCAGGGAGGCCAGCCGTCGTACCGTCCACCGGTCCACCGAGATACCAAGGCGCGCCGCGGGAATCGCAAAGCGAGCACCCGGCGCGACGACCCGCAGGTCCGCGGCGAGAGCGAGCTGGGTGCCCGCGCCGATGGCGGGGCCGTTGATCGCGGCGATCACCGGCACGGGCGCCTCCTGGATGGCACGCAGCATCTCGCCCAGGCTGTCGAGGAATCCCTCCGCGTAGACGTCCCCCGACAGGTCGGCGCCGGCGCAGAAGCTCGAGCCCCGGCCGGTGATCACGACCGCACGCGCACCCCCGTCGAGCGCCTCCTCGAGTCCCTCCCGGACCTGGACGCACAGCTCGGTGTTGAGCGCGTTGCGGCGCTCCTCGCGCCGCAGTTCGAGCGTGACCACGTCGCCGTCGCGGCTGATCCCCATCATGTGTGCTTCACCTTTCGTCGCCGGCACGCATCATCGCACCCGCCGCGCACGGGCGCGACGTCGCTCCGCGTCAGCCCTCGTCCGCGCGCGGCCGGCCGGGCTTGCGGATGCGCCCGGCGTCGCACGGCATGCGTCCCGCCTCGCTCAGCGCGCGCCGGAGCAGGAACTCGATCTGCGCGTTGGTGCTGCGCAACTCGTCGGCGGCCCACCGCGCGAGCGCGTCGTGGACCGCCGGGTCGAGCCGAAGCAGGAGCTTCTTGCGTTCCGCCATGGCGTCGACGAGCCCTCAGGCGTAGAGCGATCCGGTGTTGAGCACCGGTTGCGCGCTCTGGTCACCACACAGGACCACCAGCAGATTGCTCACCATCGCGGCCCTGCGCTCCTCGTCGAGCTCGATGGTGTGCTCCTTCTCGAGCTGTTCGAGGGCGGTTCCGACCATGCCGACCGCACCCCTGACGATCTGCTCGCGCGCGGCGATGACGGCACCCGCCTGCTGGCGGCGCAGCATGGCCTGCGCGATCTCGGGCGC
Organism: Rhodococcus sp. ENV425; assembly: GCF_002887785.1. Lineage (NCBI taxonomy): Bacteria > Bacillati > Actinomycetota > Actinomycetes > Mycobacteriales > Nocardiaceae > Rhodococcus > Rhodococcus sp. ENV425. The sequence goes on along the minus strand of NZ_PCZU01000120.1, from coordinate 42,307 downwards.
GTACGCGAGCCGGTTGATCCGGGATTCGACGACCCGCACGCCGGCGGATCCGACCCGCTCGTCGACTTCCGCGGAGAGCCTCGAGGTGATCTCGGCGGCGTTCTGCCGCAGCGACAACGTCTCCGGGCCCGCGTCGTACGGGTAGCTGCCGGCAATGTGGCGGACGGCCGCCTCGGTCTGCACGGCGACGAACTCCTCGAAGTCGTCGACGTCGAACACGGCCCGGGCGGTGTCCTCGACCTGCCACACGATGACGGCGGAGATCTCGATGGGGTTGCCGTCGGCGTCGTTGACCTTGGCGATCCCGGTCTCGTGGTTGCGGATGCGGGTGGAGATCTTGCGCCGGGTGTTGAGCGGGTTCATCCAGCGCAGCCCGTCCTGCCGGAGGGTGCCCGAGTACGAGCTGCCGAGCAGCTGCAGCACGCGGGCCTCGTTGGGTTCGACGAGGACCAGGCCGGCGAGCGCCACGGTGGCGGGGACGAGCAGCACCGCGCCGGCCACGACGAGCGCGACGTTGTGGTTCACCGCGCCGAACACGGCGAGCGCCGCTGCCACGACGTCCACGGCGAGCGCGATCGCGAGGACGGACCAGCCGCTCGCGGATCGTCCGGGCCGCTCGATGGTTACGGAGGGGGTGGCGGACATGGCGGTGACTCCCTTCCCGGTCATTGCAATGCGATATTAAAGTGATATCACATTTTTGGCCGTGCGGAAAAGCCCGTGAGTCCCTCCGACGGTGGTCGCGCCGGCCCCGATCGTGCCGACGGCACGGCCCC
>NZ_PCZU01000120.1:18232-41499 GCF_002887785.1 Rhodococcus sp. ENV425 | reverse complement strand
GCGGCGACGGGGACGCCGGGGCCTCATGGGTGCGGACCCACGGAAGGGAGGGCGGTGATGACGACGGACGCACCGGCGACCCCCGTCGACGTCGTGGTGATCGGCGCGGGCCAGGCCGGGCTGTCCACCGCCTACTTCCTGCAGCGGTTCGGCGTCGAACCGGAGTCCGGGTTCGTCGTGCTGGACCGGTCGTTCGGCCCCGGCGGCGCCTGGCAGGAGCGGTGGCCGTCGTTGACGCTGAGCACCGTCAACGGAGTACACGACCTGCCGGGGTGGCCGTTCTCCGAAGCGGTCGACACCACCGCCGGGCAGGTGCCGGCGGCCGCCGCGGTTCCCGAGTACTACCGCGCCTACGAGGCCCGCTTCCACCTGCCGGTGCACCGCCCCGTTCAGGTCGGCGTGGTGTGCGCCCGCGGCGAGCGACTGCGCGTGGAGACCGACCGCGGCGTGTATTCCGCCCGCGGACTGGTCAACGCCACCGGCACGTGGGAACACCCCTTCGTGCCCTGGTACCCGGGCGCTACCCGCTTCCGCGGACGCCAGCTGCACACCCGGGACTACCGCAGCGCCGACGAGTTCACCGGCCGCCACGTCCTCGTCGTCGGCGGCGGCATCTCGGCGGTGCAGCTGCTCGACGAGATCTCCCGCGTCACCGAAACCACCTGGGTGACCCGCCGCGAACCCGCCTGGCGCAACGAGGATTTCACCCCGGAACTCGGCCGGGCCGCCGTCGCGCTGGTCGAGGACCGGGTACGGCGGGGCCTGCCGCCCGGGTCGGTGGTGTCGGTGACCGGACTGCCGGTCACGCCCGCTATCCGTGCGGCCCGCGAACGCGGCGCACTCGACCGCCTCCCGATGTTCGACGAGATCACCGAGACCGGCGTCCGGTGGCCCGACGGCACCACGCTCGATGTCGATGTCATCCTGTGGTGCACCGGTTTCCGCAGTTCCCTCGACCATCTCGCGCCCCTCGGCCTGCGCAATCCCGGCGGCGGCATCACCATGACGGGGAAGCTGGCGACGCAGGTCGCCGCGGACCCGCGGGTCCACCTCGTCGGGTACGGGCCGTCGGCGTCGACCATCGGCGCGAACCGCGCCGGTCGCGCCGCCGCCCGCGAACTCGTCGACCATCTCGCGGCCACCGCGCCGGGGCCGTGATCCGCCGCATCGGCGCCGTCCTGGCGATGGTGTCCGCCGGACTGGTGCTCACCGCGCCGGCGACGGTCGAGATCGTCGTGCTGCCGCCGCCACCCCCGGCACCCGCCCCGCCCGTCGTGCCTACCACCGAGGAGGTGGCGGCACGGATCACGCCGGCCGTCGTCACCCTCTCCGCCAACCGCGGCTGGCGCGGCATCTCGGGCACCGGCATCGTCCTCACCGCCGACGGCACGGTGCTCACGAACCACCACGTCGTCACCGGCGCCACCGACATCAGCGCGGTCAGCCCCCACACGGGTGCGAGTTACGACGTCGCGGTGCTCGGCTACGACACCACCCTCGACATCGCCGTACTGCAACTCGGCTCCGCCGCCGGCCTGCCGGTCGCGGCCGTCACCGAGAGCCCCCTTCCGCAACCGGGAGCGCCGGTGACCGCCTTCGGCAATGCGGACGGCGGCGGGGTCGTCGTGCCTGCGCCCGGCACGGTCGTCGCCGTCGACAAGACGGTGTCGGTGCGCGATTCGATGGACGGATCCCTGCGCCGGCTCAGCGGAATGCTGCAGGTCGACGCGGCGATCCGGCCCGGGGACTCCGGGGGTCCGCTCGTCGACGCGTTCGGCACCGTCGTGGGGGTGAACACCGCCGGGGCCCTGGAACCGGATCCGGCCGTCGTCCCCGACCCACCCGAGGCGTACGCGGTGCCCATCGGGATCGCCCTCGACGTGGTGGACCAGGTCCGTACCGGCACGAGCGCCGGGACGGTGCACGTCGGCCCGACCCCGCTGCTCGGCGTGAGCGTCACCACCGACCGGACCGTTGGCCAGGAGACCGGCGCCGAAGTGCTGTGGGTCGGCTACGGCACCCCGGCCGCAGGCACCGACCTCGAGATCGGCGACGTCATCGTCGCGTTCGACCGGCGCCCGGTCTCGTCCACGGCGGACCTCGAGGAAATGCTGATGGCGCGACGGCCGGGCGACAGCGTGGAGATCGGCTGGCTCGACGCCGCCGGGCAGCGACGCACCGCCACGCTCACGCTGGACGCCGGCCCGCCCCGCTGACAGGCGACCGGCGCGATGCTCGCGCGGCTGTGTGGCCGAATGTGACATGCGTTCGATCGGATCGAAGCAATGTGACATCCGGCCGGGAACGGGCCGTCGGCACGGGCGGTCAGGCGAACCGGTGCGTGGTCTGCCCGAACGGCCCCTTGGCGAAGACGAGCACCTTGCTCGGCTCGACGCGGAAGACCCAGCCCGGGTCGTCCACCGGCCCGACGGCGTCGCCGTGGACCTCGAACCGCCACTGCTGGCCGTACTTGACGTAGTACGCCTCGGCGACGTCGCGCAGCGCGTCGCCGTCGGTGACGCGCCGGGCCCGCCCCTCGACCACGACGTCCGTGCCGGCCGCCCACGTCGCGACGCCCGTGGTGACAGCCACCGCATCGTTGTGCCGGAGGTTGTGCGTCTTCTGCTCGCCCGGGCCCGTGCAGAAGACGAATCCGCCCGCGTGCCACAGTCCGATCAGCGGTGTCACATGCGGTACGCCGTCGCGCCGGACCGTGCTGAGCCAGTACAGCTGCGCGGACTCGAGAAGCTCCTCCGTGTCGGTCCACGGCAGGGGCGGCTCCCCTTCGTCCCCGAAGCGGGCATCGACGGTGGTGGTGACAGGTGTGCTCACGACGACTCCTCTCCCGGCTCCGGCCGGAGCCCGTATCGATACGGACCGGTCGGACCGGGAGAACTCATCGCCCGCGCGGGCCGAATGTCACACTGCGTCGATCAGATCGAACGCGTGTCACATTCGGCCACCGCCCCGGCCCCGCGGATCAGGAGAACGTGGCGGGATCGCCGCCGATGCGGCCGCCGTCGTCGTGCAGCCCGCGGATGCGGTCGAGGTCGTCCGCGGTCAGCTCGAAACCGAAGACGTCGAAGTTGCTCGCGATGCGCTCGGGCGTGACGGACTTCGGGATGACGATGGTGCCGAGCTGGATGTGCCAGCGCAGGATCACCTGCGCGACGGTGCGGCCGTGCGCCTGCGCGATCGACGTCAGCGTCGGGTCCTCGAGCACGGTGCCCTGGCCGAGGGGGCTCCAGGCCTCGGTGGCGATGCCCTTGCCGGTGTGATACGCCCGCAGCTCGGCCTGGTTGAACCGCGGATGCAGCTCGATCTGGTTGACGGCCGGGACCTCGCCGACGGCGTCGATCAGCCGGTCGAGATCCTCGATCCGGAAGTTGGAGACGCCGATCGAGCGGGCGCGGCCCTCCGCCTTGATCTTCTGGAAGGCGCGGAAGGTATCGATGTAGCGGTCCTGGGCCGGCGCCGGCCAGTGGATCAGGTACAGGTCGACGTAGTCGAGGCCGAGCCTGCCCAGGCTCGTGTCGAAGGCGCGCAGCGCCGAGTCGTAGCCCTGGTCGCTGTTCCACAGCTTGGTGGTGACGAACAGCTCGTCGCGGGGGACGCCCGAGTCGCGCAGCGCGCGGCCGGTGCCGGCCTCGTTGCCGTAGAGGGCCGCGGTGTCGATGCTGCGGTAGCCCACCCGCAGCGCCTCGGTCACCGCGTCGTAGCTCTGCTCGTCCTCGACCTGCCACAGGCCGAAGCCGAGCTGCGGAATGGTGTTGCCGTCGTTGAGGGTGATCGTGGGAACGGTCATGATCGGCCCAACCCGTTCCGGCCGCCCGGTGTTCCCCGCATCCCACCATCCGGAAACCCCGCGACGCGCGTGGGGATAATCGAGAGGTGACTGCAACACTGCGCATCAGCGGCCTGTCCGCCTCCCGGGGCGAACGCACCCTGTTCACCGACCTGAGCCTGACCGTCGCGCCCGGCGACGTGATCGGCCTGGTCGGCGCCAACGGCGCAGGCAAGTCCACCCTGCTCACGACGCTCGCCGGGGTCGGCACCGCCGACGTCACCGGCACGGTCGTCCTCAGCCCGCCCGACGCCACCGTCGGGTATCTCGCCCAGGAACCCGAGCGCGTCCCGGGCGAGACGATCCTCGGCTTCCTCGGCCGACGGACCGGTGTCACCGACGCCGAGCACGCGATGAACGCCGCGGCCGAGGCGCTGGGGACCACCGACGTCGACGACTACACCCCCGCCCTGGAACGGTGGCTCGCGCTCGGCGGCGCGGATCTCGCCGAACGCGCCGAGAAGGTCGTCGCCGACCTGGGCCTCGAGGTCGGGCTGGACGCGCCCATGACGGGGCTCTCCGGGGGACAGGCGGCGCGGGCCGGGCTGGCGGCCCTGCTGCTGTCCCGGTACGACGTGCTGCTGCTCGACGAACCCACGAACGACCTCGATCTGGCCGGCCTCGATCAGCTCGAGCGATTCGTCGCCGAGACCCGCACCCCGCTGATGGTGATCAGCCACGACCGCGAGTTCCTGGCCCGCACGGTCACCGGGATCGTCGAACTGGATCTGACGCAGCAACAGATCGCCGTGTACGACGGCGGTTACGAGGCGTACCTCGTCGAACGCGAGGTGGCTCGGCGGCACGCCCGCGAGACCTACGAGGAGTACGCGGACACCAAGCAGGAGCTCGAGGATCGCGCCCGGATGCAGCGCAACTGGCTCGAGCACGGGGTCCGCAACGCCCGCCGCAAGTCCAAGGACAACGACAAGCTCGGCAAGAAGTTCCGCGCCGAGGCCACCGAGAAGCAGGCGGCGAAGGCGCGGCAGACGCAGCGCCGCATCGAGCGGCTCGACGTCGTCGAGGAGCCGCGCAAGGAGTGGGAGCTGCGCATGTCGATCGCGGCGGCGCCGCGCAGCGGTGCGGTGGTGGCCACCCTGAACGGCGCACGCGTCGACCGCGGCGACTTCGTGCTCGGCCCCGTCACGACGCAGGTGCAGTGGGGCGACCGGATCGTCGTCACCGGCCCGAACGGCGCCGGGAAGACGACGCTGCTGCGCCTGCTGCTGGGCCGGATCCGGCCCGACACCGGCACCGCGGCCCTCGGGTCGGGCGTGAGGATCGGCGAGATCGACCAGGCACGTGCGCTGTTCGAGGGCGACGAGCCGCTCGTGGACGCCTTCGCCGCGCAGGTGCCGGATTGGCCGGACGCGGAGGTGCGGACGCTGCTCGCCAAGTTCGGGCTCAGGGGCCACCACGTGCTGCGGTCCGCGTCGTCGCTGTCACCGGGCGAACGCACCCGGGCCGGACTGGCCCTGCTGCAGGCCCGCGGGGTGAACCTGCTGGTGCTCGACGAACCGACGAACCACCTGGACCTGCCCGCGATCGAGCAGCTCGAGCAGGCCGTCGACAGCTTCGAGGGCACGCTGCTGCTGGTCACCCACGATCGCCGGATGCTCGCCAACACCCGTTCGACCCGCCGGTGGCACCTCGACGGGGGGCGGCTGACGGAGGAGCCGGCATGACGGCGGGCAGCGTCCGGGTGGACAGCTGGACCTGGGCGGTGCGCCTGTTCAAGACGCGGTCCGCCGCCGCGGCCGCGTGCCGCGGCGGGCACGTGCGGGTCAACGACGCCCCCGCGAAGCCGTCGCAGCCCGTGAAGGTCGGCGACGAGGTGCGGGTGCGCGTGGCCGGGGCGGAACGGATCGTGCGGGTGACGCAGCTGCTGGCCAAGCGGGTGGGGGCGCCGGTCGCCGCCCAGGCGTACGAGGACCACAGTCCCCCTCCCCCACCCAAGGAGATCCTCGCCTCGATTCCCCGCCGCGACCGCGGCACGGGCCGGCCCACCAAGCGGGACCGGCGCGAGCTCGACCGGCTCCGCGGGCTGCTCGAGTAGGACTCCCGCGGGTCTTTCGGCGGCGCGCCGGGGTGCTGCCTGCCGCGCGGACGCGTCGACACCGCTTGACCGTTCGTTGGGTTTTTACAATACTTCGTTGTATGAGTCCGGTACGTCGGGGGGAAACCCTGCCGATCCACAACCGCATCCGCGTCCTGCGCGCGGAACGCGGGATGAGCCGCGCGCAGCTCGCGCAGCTCGTCGAGGTCAATCCCCAGACCGTCGGCGCCCTCGAGCGTGGCGACCACTACCCGAGCCTCGACCTCGCCTTCCGCATCTGCGACGTCTTCGGCCTCCCGGTCGAGGCCGTGTTCTCCCGCACCGAGTTCGGGCCGCTGTCCACCGAGGTGTACCGGATCCGCACCGCAACCGAAGGACGTGACGCACAGTGACCGAGATGCCCGTGCACGACGCCACCCTCCTCGAACGGTACGAGGCCTTCCGCACCCGGCGCTTCCTGAGGAACGAAGAAAAGTTCCGGAACATGTTGCCGCGCTGGCGCACTCGTCGACGCCGCCGAATCCTGGTCGTGGCCCTCGCCGCGACGTTCGTTCTCATGTTCACCGTGGGCGTGCTGTGCCACTTCTTCGAACGGGGACCACTGCTGTGGCTGCCGGCGTGCCTGGCGTTCTTCCCCCTCTGGATCTCGCTGCAGATCGTCTCGGGCCGGCAGGGCGACGCACCGCGCGCGGCCCTCGACGAGCGGGAGATCCAGGAACGCAACAGCGCTCGCTCGATCGCCCTGACCGTGACCCAGTCCCTGGTGATGATTCCGGTGCTCTACCTCGTCGTCGGCAGCGTGCTGACCGACGGCATGCATCCCAGGATGGCCTATGCGGGCGGGCTCATGACGCTGACCGCGACGCTGATCGGCGGTTGCCTGCCCGCGATGATCCTCGCCTGGAACAACCCCGATCCCGACGAAACCGACTGACGCAGAGAACAACCCGAGAAGACGGAGGAAACGTGACGCTCACGATCAACAGTGTCTCGAAACGATACGGTGACGTCGTCGCGCTCGACGACGTCACCTTCGACGTGCGGCCCGGTGAGCTGTTCGGCTTCGTCGGCAGCAACGGCGCCGGGAAGACCACCACCATGCGGATCGTCCTCGGGGTGCTCGCCGCCGACTCCGGTGAGGTCCGGCTCGACGGCCGGCCCGTCGACCTCCAGGTGCGCCGCACCATCGGGTACATGCCGGAGGAACGGGGGCTGTACCCCAAGATGCAGGTCGGCGCGCAACTGTCGTACCTCGCTCGGCTGCACGGACTCTCCCGTTCCGAGGCCGATGCCGCCGTGACGCGCTGGACGAGCCGGCTGGGCATCGCCGAGCGGGTGGACGACGCCGTCGACGCGCTCTCCCTCGGTAACCAGCAGCGGGTCCAGCTCGCGGCCGCCCTGGTGCACGACCCGAGGGTGCTGGTCCTCGACGAGCCGTTCTCGGGCCTGGACCCCGTCGCCGTCGACGTCATGAGCGACGTGCTGATGGAGAAGGCCGAAACCGGTGTCCCGGTGATCTTCTCGAGCCACCAGCTCGATCTCGTGCAACGGCTCTGCCACCGTGTCGGGATCATTTCCAAGGGAACGATGCGCGCCGTCGGCACCGTCGACGAACTGCGCGGCCACGGTGAGGCTCGGCTCGAGGTGCACGCCCCACAGGCCCCCGAGGGCTGGGCCGCCGGGCTGCCCGGCGTCACCACCGTCGCGCACGGCGGCGGGCGCACCGTCCTCGTCCTCGGCAACGGCGCCGACGACCAGCAGATCCTCCGGGCCGCGCTCGCCACCGGCCCGGTGCACGAGTTCTCCGTTCGTCGGCCGACATTGACCGACCTGTTCCGAGAGGTGGTCGCCGCGTGAGCGCCCCGTTGAGTCCCGCCCGCGCCGTCGCGCTGGTGGCCCGCCGTGAGTTCCTCACCCAGATCCGCAAGAAGAGCTTCCTGATCAGCAACGCGATCATCCTGCTCGCGATCGTCGGCGGCATCGTCGCCGTGTCGCTGTTCTCCGGCGACGACGAACCCGCCACCGTCGGCGTCGTCGGCGACCCGGCCCTCGGCGCCGCCGTCACCGCCGTCGGAGAAGCCACGGGCAGCCCGGTCGACGTCACGGAGATCCCGGACGCCGGCACCGGCCGCGACCGGGTACGCGACGGCGAGCTCGACGTCGCGCTGGTCCCGGGCCCGGCGGGTTCCGTCACCGCCGTCGCCGAATCGGAGATCGATCCGGCCCTGCGCGCGACGATCGACACGGCCGTCGCGCAGCAGGCGCAGGTCGAGGCCCTCACCGCGCGCGGCGTCGACCCGTCCGCGCTGGCGGCGGACACCGCCCGCGCCACCGTGACCGTCGAGGCCCTCGACCCGCCGGACCCGGAGCAGGCGCAGCGCACCACCCTGGCGATCGCGGCGGTCGTGTTGCTCTACATGCAGATCATGATGTTCGGGATGTACGTGGCGATGGGCGTGGTCGAGGAGAAGTCGTCGCGCGTGGTGGAGCTGCTGCTGTCGACGCTGCGCCCGCTGCAGTTGCTGTGGGGCAAGATCCTCGGCATCGGTGCGGTGGGTCTGCTGCAGCTCACCGCATACGGGGTGGCCGGGGTGGGGGCCGGTCTCGCCACCGGCACACTCACCGTCACCGGCGCGGCCCTGGGCACGCTCGCCGGCACACTGGGCTGGTTCGTCCTCGGGTTCGCGTTCTTCGCGGTCCTCTACGCCGCGGCCGGCTCGATGGTGTCGCGCCAGGAGGACGTGAACGCCACCGCGTCCCCGCTGATGGTGCTCATCGTCGCGATGTTCTTCGCGGCCTTCTCGTCCGTGGACGACCCCGAGTCGACGTGGAGCACCGTGCTGAGCTGGATCCCGCCGTTCTCGGCGATCCTGATGCCGCTGCGCATCGCCTCCGGCGTGGCGACCCCGCTGCAGATCGTCGGCACGATCGTGCTGATGCTGCTCGTGACCGGCGCCCTGAGCGTGGTCGGGGCGCGGATCTACCGCCGGTCCATCCTGCGCATCGGCCGCGTGGTCACCTGGAAGGAGGCGATCGGCCGGTAGGCGCCGGTGCCTCCTTCGGGAGCCTGGAGGGGCCCGAAGGACGCACGGCTAGGGTCGTGCCATGGCCCTCAGGATCTCGGCGCAGGAGTTCATCGACAGCGTGCTCGATGCGGGCAGCTTCCACTCCTGGGACACCGCCCCCGTCGACGTGCACCCCGACGAGCAGTACCGCGCCGAGCTCGAGGCCGCGGCGGCGAAGTCCGGCGTCGACGAGTCCGTGATCACCGGCGTCGGAACCGTGCACGGCCGGCACGTCGCGGTGATCGCCTGCGAGTTCGCTTTTCTCGCCGGGTCGATCGGGGTGGCCGCGGCCGAGCGCATCGTCCTCGCCGTGGAACGCGCCACCCGCGAGCAGCTGCCGCTGCTGGCCTCCCCCACGTCCGGCGGCACCCGGATGCAGGAGGGCACCCTCGCGTTCGTGCAGATGGTCAAGATCGCGGCGGCCGTCACCGCTCACAAGGCCGCGCACCTCGGCTATCTGGTGTACCTGCGCAACCCCACCACCGGCGGGGTGTTCGCGTCGTGGGGTTCGCTCGGGCACGTCACCGCCGCCGAACCCGGCGCCCTCGTCGGCTTTCTCGGCCCCCGCGTCTACCAGGCGCTCTACCACGAGGCCTTCCCGGAGGGCGTGCAGACCGCCGAGAACCTGTCCCAGAAGGGCGTGATCGACGGGGTGGTGCCGCTCGCCGGGGTCCGACAGCTCGTGCACCGGATGCTCCGCGTGCTCACCGAGCCGACGGTCATCGATGCGTCCGCAGGTCCCGCGGTCACCTCCGCCGACGACGTGCCCGACGTGCCGGCGTGGCAGTCGGTAATGCTCTCCCGCCGGATGGAGCGTCCCGGCATCCGGCAGTTGCTGCGGCATGCCGCGGCCGCGCAGGTCCCGCTGTCCGGCACCGGGCAGGGCGAGTCCGACCGCACCGTGCTGGTCTCGCTCGCCCGGTTCCGCGGCGCGTCGTGCGTGCTGTTCGGCCAGGACCGCAGCGGGCAGTCCGCAGCGCGGACGATGGGTCCGGGCGCGCTGCGCGAGGCGCGGCGCGCGATGCGGCTGGCCGACGAACTCCGCCTTCCCCTCGTGCTGGTGATCGACACGCTCGGCGCCTCGCTGTCCAAGGAGGCCGAGGAACGCGGACTCGCACCGGAGATCGCCCGCTGCCTGGCCGACCTGGTGACCCTGCCGACGCCCACGGTGTCGGTGCTCCTCGGGCAGGGCACCGGCGGTGGCGCGCTGGCGCTGCTGCCCGCCGACCGGGTGCTGTGCGCGCAGAACGGCTGGCTCGCCCCGCTGCCGCCCGAGGGCGCCAGCGCGATCGTGCACCGCGACACCACCCACGCCCCGCAGATGGCGGCGGCTCAGGGCATCCGCTCCCGCGACCTGCTGCGCGACGGTGTCGTCGACGGTGTGATCCCCGAGTTCCCCGATGCCGCGGAGGAGCCCACCGAGTTCGCCAAGCGTGTCGGTGCCGCCGTCGCCCGCGAACTCGGCGTGCTCGTCGGCCAGGACCCGACGCTGCGATACCGGCGGCGGCTCGAGCGCTATCGGAAGCTGGGGCTGCCCCGGTAGTCGCGTGCCCGCTCACCGACGCCGAGGCGCCGCCCGGCGCACCGGCCGAACGGGCAGTGCCTCACCCCGGGGGCTCTCGAATAGGGTGGTCAGCGTCACAGGCTGTGGTCAGAGAGGATGCGAATCGATGAGCTCGTACGCGGAGGCCTTCCGGCAGAGCGTGGAGGACCCCGAGGGGTTCTGGCTCGAGGCGGCCCGCGCCGTGGACTGGGTGAACACGCCGACGCGCGCCCTCGACGGCTCGCAGGCCCCTTCGTTCCGCTGGTTCCCCGACGGCACGCTCAACACCAGCTTCAACGCCCTCGACCGGCACGTGCAGGCCGGACACGGCGACCGGCCCGCCCTGATCTGGGATTCGGCGATGGTCCCCGCCAAGCGCACCTACACCTACGCCGAGCTGCTGGACGAGGTCGCGGCCTTCGCCGGGGTGCTGCGCGATCAGGGCGTCGTCGCCGGCGACCGCGTCGTGATCTACATGCCGATGATCCCGGAGGCCGCGATCGCGATGCTCGCGTGTGCCCGCATCGGCGCCGTGCACTCGGTGGTGTTCGGCGGTTTCGCCGCCAAGGAACTCGCCACCCGCATCGACGACGCCCGGCCGGTGCTGCTCGTCACCGCCTCCGGCGGCCTCGAGCCGGGCCGCACCGTCGAGTACCTGCCCATGGTCGAGCAGGCACTGTCACTGTCGCAGACCCCGCCGCACACCGTGATCGTCAAGAACCGGGAGATGATCCCGGGCTCGGCCGCCGACTACAAGGCCTCCGTCGCCACGTGGTTCGACTGGGACGAGCTCACCGCCGACGCGGACCCGGCCGGGCCGGTCACCGTCGCGGCCACCGACCCGCTGTACATCCTCTACACCTCCGGCACCACGGGGAAGCCGAAGGGCGTGGTGCGCGACAACGGCGGGCACGCGGTGGCGCTGACCTGGTCGATGCGCAACATCTACGACATCTCCCCCGGCGACGTGTGGTGGACCGCGTCCGACGTGGGCTGGGTCGTCGGCCACTCCTACATCGTCTACGGCCCGCTGCTGATCGGCGCGACCACCGTCATGTACGAGGGCAAGCCGGTGGGCACACCGGATGCCGGCGCGTTCTGGCGGATCATCAACGAGAACAGCGTCGTCGCGTTGTTCACCGCGCCCACCGCGATCCGCGCCGTCCGCAAGGCCGACCCCGAGGCGAAGGAGCTGGAGAACTACGACATCTCCTCCCTCCGTACGCTCTTCGCCGCGGGCGAGCGGCTCGACCCGGACACCTACGAGTGGGCGACGAAGGTACTCGACCGGCCCGTCGTCGACCACTGGTGGCAGACCGAGACCGGCTGGGCGATCGCCGCGAACCTGCGCGGCCTGGACCCCATGCCGATCAAGGCGGGCTCGCCCACCGTGCCGGTACCGGGCTACCGCGTCGACATCGTCGATGCCGAGGGCAAGCCCGTCGAAGCCGGCACCGAGGGCAACATCGTGATCGCTCTGCCGCTGCCCCCGGGCACCCTGACCGGGCTGTGGCAGGACGAGGACCGCTACCGGCGGTCGTACCTGGAGACCTTCCCGGGCTACTACCTCACCGGCGATTCCGGCTACGTCGACGAGGACGGCTACGTGTTCGTCCTCGGCCGGTCCGACGACGTCATCAACGTTGCCGGCCATCGGCTTTCGACCGGAAGCATGGAGGCCGTGGTGGCGTCGCACCCGGCCGTCGCCGAGTGCGCGGTCGTCGGCATCCGCGACGAGCTCAAGGGCCAGCGGCCGTCCGGTTACGTGGTGCTCAAGTCCGGCGTCGAGATCGACCCGGAGACGCTGCGGCAGGAACTCGTGGCGATGGTGCGCGAGCAGATCGGCGCGGTCGCCACATTCCGTGACGTGACCGTGGTGCAGGCGCTGCCGAAGACCCGCTCCGGCAAGATCCTCCGCAAGACGATGCGGCAGATCGCCGACCACGAGCAGTACACCGTGCCGTCGACGATCGAGGACCCGTCGGTGCTCGAGGCGCTCGAGCAGCAACTGCGCGGATAGCTCGCCGCTCGCAACGTCGAGAGGGAGGTTGTTGCGGAGCCCTTTCGGGCGATGCCGCAACAACCTCCCTCTCGATAAGGAGACCTCCCGCTCAGTGCTTGCGGCGGCGGCGCACCACCTTGCGCTTGCCGTTGCGCTTGCCGCGGCGGCGCGCCACCCGGCCCACGACGAGGGCCGCGACGATGCCGCCGACGACGGCCGCGACGATCTGGGGACGTTCCTGCGCTTTCACCTGGACTTCGTGCACCTTCTCCTGGGCGGCCGACTTCGCGCGGGCCGGGACGTCGACCTTGTGGGCGAGGGCCTCCACCGTCTCGGCGAGCTCGGCGCGTTGCTGCTCGACGCTGGGCACCGCGTCGGCGGCCTCGGTGTTGCGTGCGGGGTCGGGACCGGTCATCGCACATGCTCCTTCACGGTGTTCACGTCCTTGCGGATACTCTCCGCCGTCTCGCTGGGTACCGGTGGGGCCGAGTTCTTGGCCCGCGACCTGCCGACGGCGGCCAGGGTGCCGCCGACAGCCAGGACGATCAACGAGACGATCAGCGCGGCCAGCCACGGGGAGAGCACGGTGGCGAGCCCCAGGATCGCGGTCGCGATGAGGGCGCCGACGCCGAGGTAGATCAGCATCAGCCCGGCACCGGCGATGCCGACGCCGACGCCCATCCGGGTGCCCTTGGCCTTCACCTCGTCGAGGGCGTGGGTGACCTCGGTGCGCACCAGGGTCGGCACCTGGGTGGTGAGCCGCTCGATCAGTTGCGCGGTGGACAGTTCGCTGGGGTCCGTGGCACTGTGCGTGCCGCCGGGGGACGCGGTCATCGTCGAGTCCTTTCGGTGTGGTGCGACGTCTCGGTCCGATCTGTCGCCCTCCGCATCGTCGTCGGCGCCCTCGCGGGCCGACGCGGTGTGCGCAAGGCGGAGTTCACGGCCGCGGTCGATGTCCTCTTGCCGCTTCTCCTCGTTCTTCTCGATGTTGCGGGTGTCCCGCGGCGGCAGCTGCAGCGTCTCCTCCGCCTCGATGCCGGCCTGCAGCTGACGTCCCCGCTCGAGCTCGGCGTCGAACTCCGCGCCGAACAGCAGCGCGAGGTTGGTGATCCACAACCACAGGAGAAACACGATCGCGCCGGCGAGGGAGCCGTAGGTCTCGTTGTAACTGCCGAAGTTGGAGACGTAGAACGCGAACGCGACCGACGCCACGATCCACGCGAGGATCGCGATGGCGGCACCCGCACTGATCCAGCGGAACTTCGGCTGCGTCACGTTCGGCGTCGCGTAGTACAGCACGGCGACGATCATGATCACCAGGATCAGGATCACGGGCCACTTCGCGATGTTCCAGACCGTCACCGCAGTCTCGCCGAGCCCGATCACGTCCCCCATCGCCCGGGCCACGGGACCGCTCACGACGAGCATGAGGGCCGTCGCGCCCATCGCGATCAGCGCGAGGGCGGTGATGAGCAGCATCCACGGCCGCAGCTTCCAGATGGGGCGTCCCTCGTCGACCTCGTAGATGCGGTTCATGGCGCGGCCGAACGCGCCGACGTAACCCGACGCCGACCACAGCGCACCGGCGATACCGACGACGAGCGCGAACCCGGCCGCCGGCGCCTGCACGAGTTGTTCGACCGGGCCGCGGAGCGTGTCCACGGCGGTGGCCGGGCCGAGATCCTCGACGATCTGCATCACCGCGTCCACGGTGCTCTGGCCCTGGCCGAACACGCCGAGCAGGGACACGACGACGAGCAGCGCCGGAAACAGGGACAGCACGGCGTAGTACGTCAGCGCGGCGGCGAGGTCGGTGCACTGATCATGACTGAACTCGCGAGCGGTCTTGCGCAGCACGAACTTCCACGACGGTTTCGTCAGGTCGGTCGGCGAGTCGGGTTTGCGAGAATCGTCCGGTCGCGGGAAGTCCTCCGCCACGTCGGGGTCGCCGTGTTTGGCCGTCATGTTGCCGCGATTACCCGTACACGGTGGGGACCAAACGCCGCGACCGGCCGGAACGGGAGGCCGAGCGGCGTAGGAATGAAGGCATGACGAGTGCACACACGGTGTTCCATTCGATCGTCGGCCGCCTGGATCAACCGGTGTTCGTCGTCACCACCCGGGTCCTCGAGGAGCGCACCGGGTGCCTGGTGGGGTTCGCCACCCAGGCCAGCATCGACCCACCCCGGTTCCTGGTGGGGCTGTCCACCTCGAACCGCACCTTCCGGGTGGCCACCGCCGCCGAGCATCTCGCCGTCCACGTACTGGGACGGGACCAACTCCCCCTGGCGCGCCTGTTCGGCGGCGAGACGGGGACGAGGTGGACAAGTTCTCGCGATGCGCGTGGCACGACGGGCCGCACGGCCTGCCCGTCCTCGACGGCGTCCCGGCGTGGTTCAGCGGACGCGTCGTCGGCCGGGCCGCGCTGGGCGACCACGTCGGATTCCTGCTCGACCCGGACGGCGGGGAGTGCCACGGCGAACTGAACGACGTGATCCGGCACGGCGACGTCCGTGACCTCGACGCCGGGCACGCGCCCTGATTCCCCACGGCGCCGCGACGCGTGGTGTGATCGAGCGATGCGGCGCCTCGACGATCCGACCTGCCCGGCCCGTCCGCTCGACGACGACGAACTGCGGGCCCTCTACGCGTATCCGGCCGATCTGCGGTCGCCGTGGGTCCGGGTCAACTTCGTCTCCTCCCTCGACGGGGCCGTCGCCGTGGAGGGCCGCTCGGGTGGGCTCGGCACACCGTCGGACAAGAAGGTGTTCGGGCTGCTGCGGGGCCTGGCCGACGTGATCGTCGTGGGCGCGGGCACGGCACGCGGCGAGAACTACGGCGGTGCCCGCACCAGCGCGGCGCTGCGGGAGCGGCGCCTCGAGGCGGGCCTGAGCGAGGTGCCGCCCGTCGCGGTCGTCACCGCCACATGCCACCTGGACCCCGGGTGCCGGTTGTTCACCGACACCACCGTCGCGCCGGTCGTCCTCACGTGCGAGACCGCGCCCGGGACCCGTCGTCGCTCTCTCGCCGCCGCCGGCGCGGACGTGCGGGTGATCGCCGAGCATTCGATCGACGGGCACGCGGTGCGCGACGCGCTGGTCGCGGCGGGCTGGACCCGCGCGCTGTGCGAGGGCGGGCCGCGGCTGTTCGGTCAGCTGATCGCCGACGGCGTGGTCGACGACCTGTGCCTCACGCTGGCGCCGCTGCTCGCCGCAGGTCCGGAGGGACGCATCGCCACCGCCCCGCAGACGGCGGTGACGTCGATGCGGCCCGCCCACGTCCTCGCCGACGACGACGGCACGGTCCTCACCCGGTGGATACGCGGGGAGCGGTGACGGGGCGGGGCCCCGCCAGGAGCTTCTGCACCACGCCGAGATCGCCGTGGGCCCGCAGCGTCGGCGCGACGCGGTCCAGCAGGCGGGCGAGCATGTCCCGGGCCGGGATCCGGGTGCCGGTGTGCACGTCCACCGCCGGGCCGTCGAGACCGTACCGGGCGGCGCTCCACACCGCCGCCGCACCGAGGTCCGGCTCGACCGGCCGCACCTCGACGCCACGGCGCAGATCGTCGAGAGCGGCGCCGACCAGGCCCCGGCCCAGGGCCGCCTGCAGGACCGTGCCGTCGACCGTTGGGGCGGTGTCGGCCGCGCGGATTTCCACCGTTGGCACGTGGACCGACGGCCGGGCGAGCCAGAACGTCATCCGGGAGTCGAGCAGCACCCCGGCGTCGACCAGGCGGGCGACGAGAGCGGCGGCGTGCTGCGCCGAACGCAGGTACGGGGGCAGACCGAAGCCGGGAAACCGGCTCTGCTGCACGATGCGCCAGCTCGCGTAGCCCGTGTCGCGGCCGCCGTGCCGCGGGGAGTTGGCGCCGAGCGCGACGAGCGTGGGCAGCCACAGGGTCAGATGGTTCACCACGGCGGCCGCGGTGTCGCGGTCGGCGACGCCGACGTGCACGTGGCAGCCGCAGGCGTGGTAGTCGTCGACCAGCGCGCGGTACCGCTCGGCGATGGCGGCCCGCCGACCCGCCGCGACGAGGGTGCCGGGTCCGGCGTCGGACTCGGGGACCCCGACGGCGGCGACCCGCAGCCCGCATAGGCGGGCTGCGGCGTCGAGGGCGGAGCGGGACGAGGTCAGCCGGGTCCGCAGCTCCGCGAGGGTCCGGCACACCCCGCCCACGGCCTCGATCTGGGTCGGGTGCAGTTCGCCGACGAACGTCACCCCGGGTACCCCCGGAAGCCGGCCGCACACCGCGTCGAACCCCGGCGCGGGGTGACCCGTCGCCGGGTCGACGAGGAGGAATTCCTCCTCCACGCCCATGGTGACGCCGTCGCCCGGCGCCGCGCCGGAGGTTTCGGGGTTCATGGTTGCGGGCTACCCGTTGCCGCCGGCGGCGACACGCCGGCCGGTAGAGTCCGGACAGCATCCGGCGGAAGGAGTTCCCCATGCCCGACGACGTTCCCGAAGGATCCGCACGGTCCAGCGCGACGGCCGAGCGGATCGGCGAGCTCGCCGCCGACCGCGATCTGACCGTCGCGTGCGCGGAGTCGCTCACCTCCGGCGCCCTGGCCGCCCGGCTGGGCGCCGCGCCGGGCAGCGCAGGGTGGTTCCGGGGCGGCATCGTCGCCTATTCCCGGGCCGTGAAGCACTCGCTGCTGCGGGTGCCGGAGGGCCCGGTGGTCTGCGAGGCGGCGGCGCGCGCCATGGCCGAGTCGACGGTCGAACTGCTCGGCGCCGACCTCGCGGTGGCGGTGACCGGGGCGGGCGGCCCGGACAGCCAGGACGGGCAGGAGCCGGGCACGGTGTGGTTCGCCGTGGCCGGCCGCGGGCCGACGCACGCCGAGGAGAAGTTCTTCCCGGGCGAGCCCGAGGACGTGCTGGCCGAGACGGTCTTTCACGCGCTCACTCTGCTCGCGGACCGCGCGGCGAGCTGAGCGGGCCGGTGCCCGCCCGGCCGAGCAGCCGGGTGACGAGTTCGGTGACGAGTTCGTCGGGTGTGGCGTCGGCACCGATCGAGGTGGTGAGCAGGTCCAGCAGCAGCCCGTCGATCGCGTAGTGCAGCAGGGCGACCTCGAGCGCGGTGGCGGGTAACTGTGCGGCGTCGTTGAATTCGACGTCGAGCCGGTAGTTGCGGGAGAGCGTCGCGCCGAGCACCTCGGCGAGTCCCGGGCTTCTGCGGGACTCGAGGCGCAGTTCCATCAGGGCGACGGTCAGGTCCGGCTGGGCGGTGGTGCGCTCGACGAGGTATCGCATGTAGTCGATGTAGAGGTCGACGCTCGGGGTCCGGCCGGCGAGCGCCTGGAGCCGGTCCGGATCGGGGGCGAGCCGCTCGAAGATGCGCGCACCGAGGGCGCCGAGCAATTCGTCCCGCGTCGGAAAGTAGTTCGCGCAGGTGCCCAGGGGCACTCCTGCCTCCCGGTCGACGGCGCGGTGGGTCAGCTTGCGGGCGCCGTCCGCGCCGAGCACGCGCAGGCCGGCATCCGCGAGCTGTGCTCGGCGCTCCGGATTCGCTGCCATGAAAAAACTCTAGCATCGACTACAACACCTGTTGTAGTTTGACCCCCACAGGTGTTGTAGTCGACGATCCGAGGAGCCCTTCGTGCGAAAACTGACCTACTACGTCGCGACCACGCTCGACGGCTTCGTCGCCGACCCGGCCGGCGGGTTCGACTTCTTCCCGGTCGAGGGCGACCACATGGGATACCTCCTGCGGGAGTTTCCGGAGACGTTTCCGGTCCACGCCCGCGGACCCCTCGGAATCGAGGGACCACCGAAGCACTTCGACGCTGTCGTGATGGGCCGGCGCACGTGGGAGCCCGCCCGCGACGCCGGGCTGACGAGCGCGTACCCGCACCTGCGGCAGTACGTGTTCACGACGACGATGACCCAGGCGCCGGACGAGACGGTCACGCTCGTGGCCACCGATCCGCTCGAGTACGTCCGCGACCTCAAACGCCAGGAGGGACTGGGAATCTGGCTGTGCGGCGGGGGCTCGCTCGCCGGGGCGCTGTTGCCCGAGATCGACGAACTGGTGCTGAAGGTGAACCCGATCGTCGTCGGCGACGGAATCCCGTTGTTCCGCCGCGGGTTCGAGCCGCACCGCTTCACCCGGCTCGAGACGAAGACCTTCGACAGCGGCGTCACGGTGTGCCGCTTCGCGTCCGGTGTGCCCTTTGGGCGGCCCTGACCGCCCAAAGGACACACCGGCGGCGCAGCCGCCTAGAGCCAGGCGGGATCGGTGTCGAGCGTGGTCCGGTCCAGGCTGTCGAGCAGGTCGAACTGCGGACCCGTCTTCGGCAGTTCGAACGCGAAGAAGTACCGGGCGGCGGCACGCTTGCCGTCGTAGAAGCCGCCCTCCCGGGTCCCGGCCGCGAGGAGCTGTTCGAGCCACATCCACGCGACGATCACATGCCCGACGGCCTCGAGGTAGACCGACGAATTCGCCAGCGCCACCTCGGGATCGCCGGTCGACCACAGCCGTGCGGTGGTCGCCGCGACACGCGTCACCGCCGCCTGCAGCTGCCCGGCGTAGCGGGCCGCGTCGCCCCCGGCATCGACGGCCCGCGCGACGGTCCGCCCGATCGTCTCGCCGAGCAGCGCCAGCCCCGCCCCGCCCTGCATGACCACCTTGCGCCCGAGCAGGTCCAGCCCCTGGATGCCGTGCGTACCCTCGTGAATGGGGTTGAGGCGGTTGTCCCGGTAGAACTGCTCGACGTCGAATTCGCGGGTGTAGCCGTAGCCCCCGTGCACCTGGATCGCCAGGCTGTTCGCCTCGAGGCACCACTGCGACGGCCAGGACTTCGCGACGGGGGTGAGCATGTCGAGCAGCAGCCCGGCGCGGGTGCGGGCCTCCTCGTCCTCGGCGGTCTGCTGCTCGTCGACGAGCGTCGAGCAGTACAGCCCCAGCGCCAGCGCGCCCTCGACGTAGGCCTTCTGCGCGAGCAGCATCCGGCGCACGTCGGCATGCTCGATCAGCGGCACGGGCGGCGACGACGGGTCCTTGTCCCCGAGGGGGCGGCCCTGGGTGCGGGTGCGGGCGTACTCGAGGGACTGCAGGTAGCCGGCGTAGCCGAGCGACGTGGCGAGGAACCCGACGCCGATGCGGGCCTCGTTCATCATGTGGAACATGTACGCCAGGCCCTTGTGCGGCTCGCCGAGCAGGTAGCCGACGGCGCCGGCGCGACCGCCGGGGGTGAAGGTGCCGTCGCCGAAGTTCAGCAGCGTGTTGGTGGTGCCGCGGTTGCCCATCTTGTGGTTGAGACCGACGAGGGCGACGTCGTTGCGCTCGCCGAGCTGCCCGTCCCCGCCGACGAGGATCTTCGGGACGATGAACAGCGAGATGCCCTTGACCCCCGCCGGACCACCGGGAATCTTCGCCAGCACGAGATGAACAATGTTCTCGGACAGCTCGTGGTCGCCGCCGGAGATCCACATCTTGGTGCCGGTGAGCCGGTAGCTGCCGTCGTCCTGCGGCACGGCCTTGGTGGTGATGTCCGCCAGCGACGATCCGGCCTGCGGCTCGGACAGGCACATGGTCCCGAAGAACCGGCCCTCGAGCAGGGACGGCACATACGTGGCGATCTGCTCCTCGCTGCCGTGGGTGGCGATGAGGTTCGCGTTGCCGACGGTGAGGAACGGGTAGGACGAGGTGCCGGCGTTCGCGGCCTGGAACCAGGCCATCGCCGCACGCAGCACGGTGACCGGCAGCTGCATGCCGCCGAGTTCCTCGTCGAACGAGGACCCGATGAGCCCGGCCTTGGCGAACAGCTCCAGCGCCGCCTTGACCTCGGGGATGATCTCGACCTTGCCGTCGTCGCCGATCCGCGGCTCCTGGGCATCCGCCTTCTTGTTGTGCGGCGCGAAGTGCTTGGTGGCCATGTCCGCACTGAGGTCGAGGACGGCGTCGAACGTCTCCCGTGAGTGCTCGGCGAACCGCGTCCGCGCGGTGAGGGACTCGACGTTCAGCCACTCGTAGAGCAGGAAGTCGAGGTCACGCCGGGACAGGACGGGAGCGGGCATGGAGGTTCCTTTCACAGTGCCACGGATTCACTCAGCGGCCACAGATTCACTAAGCGCTCACTTAGTACAGCAACGACGGTGCATGATGTCAACGGACCAGCACGGCGACGGAGAGACCCCAGCATGATCGACACGCCCATCACCGACCGGGACGACCTCACCGGCATCTTCACCGAGGTCGAATCCGACGTCGCGCGTCGTCTCATCGGCTCGGCCGTGGAGTCCTTCGCCCGTCGCGGCTACCACGCCACCACCACCCGTGACATCTCCGTCGGCGCAGGCCTGAGCCCGGCCGCACTGTACGTGCACTTCAAGTCCAAGGAGGAGGTGCTGTTCGAGGCCAGCCGCATCGGGCACCAGCACGTCCTCGACGCCGTCGTCGCCGCGGCCGCCTCCGCCACCGAGCCGGCCGACCGGATGCGCGCGATCGTGGACGGCTTCGTGCGCACCCACGCCGTGCACCACACCGTCTGCCGGGTGGCGCAGTACGAACTGCACGCCCTCACCCCGGAGCACTACCGGACGATCGCCGCGATCCGCCGCGACACCGACGCCGTGATCCGTGCCGAGATCGAGAACGGCATCGCGGCCGGGGTGTTCACCGTCCGCGACGTGCCGACCACCGCCCTCGCGATCCTGTCCCTCGGCATCGACGTCGCTCGCTGGTACCAGCCGGGCCGTATCGACGTCGACACGCTCGCGGGCAACTACGTCGAGCTCGTCCTCGGCATGCTCGGCGCGGGCACAATGCAGGGGTGACCGAGCCAGCCACCGTCCTCGTCGTCGACGACGACGAGGACGTCCTCGCCTCCCTGCAGCGCGGGCTGCGCCTGTCGGGGTTCGACGTGCTCACCGCCGCGAGCGGCACCCAGGCGCTCGACGTCGTCGCCCGGCACCGCCCCGATGCGATGGTGCTCGACATGAACATGCCGGTCCTCGACGGCACCGGCGTGGTCACCGCCCTGCGCGCCGGCGGTCACGACATCCCGATCTGCGTGCTCAGCGCGCGCAGCACCGTCGACGACCGCATCGCCGGGCTCGAGTGCGGCGCCGACGACTACCTGACGAAGCCGTTCGTGCTCGCCGAGCTCGTCGCGCGGATCCGGGCGATGCTGCGGCGCAGCGTGCCGGGCGCTCCCGGCGCCGGCTCCGTCGTCCGGGTCGGCGGGCTCGAACTCGACACCGCGGGCCGCCGGGCGCGCATCGACGGCAGCGACGTGGAGCTGACCAAGCGCGAGTTCGAACTGCTCGAGGTGCTCGCCCGCAACGCGGGCATCGTCCTGAGCCGCGACCGCCTGCTGACCCTGGTGTGGGGCTACGACTTCGACGCAGACACCAACGTCGTCGACGTGTTCGTCGGCTACCTGCGCCGCAAGCTCGAGGCCGGCGGGCGGCCACGGCTGGTGCACACCGTGCGCGGGGTGGGCTTCGTGTTGCGGGATCAGGCGTGACACACCGTTTCTCGCTGCGTGCACGGGTCGCCGCGGCCACGGCGCTCGGCACCACGCTCGTCGTCGCGGTCCTGGGCGTGCTCGTCGCGCTGGCGATCACCCGGAACAACCTCGCGCAGCTCGACCGCCGCCTCGAGACGGCGACACAGGTGCTGGTCGCCAACGCCGGCACCGCCGGTCTGTTCCTGCCCGCCCTGGGCGACGCCGGCGCCTTCGCCGTCACCATCCGCACCGAGTCCGGGCGGTTGCTCAGCAGCACCCCGACCGAACTGCCGGTCCTCTCCCCCGGCGCCCACACCGTCGACCTCGGCGGCACCGCCTACCGGACGTACACCGCGCCGACCGACCGGGTGCCCTCGCTCCTGTCCGTCGCCGTGCCCTACGCCGAGGCGCAGGACATCACGACCGAGCAGCACCGTCAGCTCGCCGTCGCCGGTGCGATCGCCGTCGCGGTCGCCACGGCCCTCGGCTGGGTGTTCGGCGGGCGGGCCGTGCGTCCCCTGGTGGACCTCACGCGCCGGATCGTGGCCCGCGAACCGACGCTCGCGCCGCGTCGCTCCGGCATCCGCGAGGCCGACGAGCTCGCCGCCGCGGCCGGCGACATGCTCAGCGACGTCGCCCGCGCCCAGGCCGCCACCGACGCCGCCCTCGCCACGGCGCGGGACTTCGCGGCTGCCGCCGCCCACGAGCTGCGGACCCCGCTGACCGCCATGCGCACCGACCTCGAGGTGCTCTCCACCCTGGACGCGACCGGCGACGTCCTGAGCGTCGAGGAGCGCACCCAGATCCTCGCCGACCTCACCCGGACGCAGAGCCGCGTCGAGTCCACTCTCGACGACCTCGAGCGGCTCGCCCGCGGCGACCTGTCCACCTCCCGGGACTTCGTGCCCACCGACCCGGTGGAGATCTGTGACGCCGCGGCCGCCGATGCGATGAGCCGGCATCCCGGCGTGCAGATCGAGGTGGTCGGCGAGACGGGACGCGAGATCCGGGCGCTGCCGAGCGGACTGCGGCTCGTCGTCGACAACGCCGTGGCCAACTCGGTGCGGCACGGCCACGCCCGCCGGATCCGGCTGGCGGTCACCGCCGACGGCACCGACACCGTGCTCACCGTCGACGACGACGGCCGCGGGGTGCCCGCCGACGAGCGCGGCGTGGTGTTCGAGCGGTTCCGCCGGGGCAGCGGCGCCGCCAGGGGCGGCTCCGGGCTGGGGCTGGCGCTGGTGGCGCAGCAGGCGGCGCTGCACGGCGGCGCGGCGCGGCTGGAGGCGAGCCCGCTCGGCGGGGCCC
>NZ_PCZU01000120.1:0-18196 GCF_002887785.1 Rhodococcus sp. ENV425 | reverse complement strand
TCCACCCCTCGGGTCACTACGACGCGGGACGGGGCGGGCGCAGGATCGTAGGCAGCCCCTCCACCGATCCCAGGAGATCCGAATGTCGAAGAGCCGCAAGCTGATCGTCACCGCCGCGCTGATCGTCCTGCCGGCCCTCGGCGGTGCCGGGACCGCAGCCGCGTCCTCGGACCACCGCGACGACCACGACCGCCGCGACCGTCACGACCGCGGTTGCGCCATCACGCATTTCGACAGGAACGGCAACTTCCAGCGCACCGAGTTCCGCAACCACGGCTCCCGGTTCGACGGGCGGATCTGCCGCAGCGACGACCAGTGGCACTTCCTCGACAGCGGCGACATCGCCCCCACCCCCTTCGTCCGGCACTGACTCCCGCGGGAATCCCCCGCATGCGACGGAGCCCCGCATCGCGACAGGCGATGCGGGGCTCCGGCCGTGGGCGGGACCTACTCGGTGCCGAGGAGGTCGATGACGAAGACCAGGGTCTTGCCGCCGAGCGGGTGCCCGGACCCGGCCGGGCCGTAGGCGAGCTGCGGGGGCACCGTCAGCTTGCGGCGACCGCCGATCTTCATGCCGGGGATGCCCTCCTGCCAGCCGGGGATGAGCCGGCCGAGCGGGAACTTGACGGACTCGCCGCGGGCGAACGAGGAGTCGAACACCTCGTTCGTGTCGTACTCGACGCCGTGGTAGTGCACGTCGACGACCGACCCGGGCTGCGCCTCGGTCCCGTCCCCGACGGTGATGTCCTCGATCACGAGCTCGGCGGGAGCCGGGCCGGTCGCCGGCTCGATCTCCGGCACCTCGGGCTTGGCCTCCACCCCGAGCAGGTCGATGACGAAGACCAGGGTCTTGCCGGCGAGACGGTGACCCGAGCCGGCCGGGCCGTACGCCATCTCCGGCGGGATCGTCAGCTGCCGGCGGCCACCGACGCGCATGCCGGGGATGCCCTCCTGCCAGCCGGCGATCAGGCCGCTGAGCGGGAAGGTGATGGATTCGCCGCGGCTCCACGACGAATCGAACTCCTCGCCGGAGTCGAACTCGACGCCGACGTAGTGGACCTCGACCTTGGCTCCGGGCGTCGCCTCGGCGCCCTCGCCGACGGTGAGGTCCTTGACCACCAGGCCGGTCGGGGCGGGACCCTCCTGGAACTCGATCTCGGGCTTGCTGCTCATGTATCGGTCTTCCGGTAGGGGACGGGTCAGCGTGCGTCGATGCTGTTGTAGTCGCGCTCGGTGTAACCGGTGTAGATCTGCCGCGGGCGGCCGATCTTCAGCGTCGGGTCGGAGTGCATCTCGCGCCAGTGCGCGATCCAGCCCGGCAGGCGGCCGAGTGCGAACAGCACCGTGAACATGCGGGTCGGGAAGCCCATCGCCCGGTAGATCAGACCGGTGTAGAAGTCGACGTTCGGGTACAGCTTGCGCTCGATGAAGTAGTCGTCGGTGAGCGCGGCATCCTCGAGGGCCTGCGCGATCTGCAGCAGGTCGTCGTCGCCGCCCAGCTTGGCGAGCAGGCTGTCGGCGGTCTTCTTCACGATCGCCGCCCGCGGATCGTAGTTGCGGTAGACGCGGTGTCCGAAGCCCATGAGCTTGACGCCGTCTTCCTTGTTCTTGACCTTGCGGACGAACTCCTTGACGTCGCCCCCGCTGGTCTTGATCTCGTTGAGCATCTCGAGCACGGCCTGGTTGGCGCCACCGTGCAGCGGGCCCCACAGCGCGTTGATGCCGCCGGAGATCGAGGTGAACAGGTTGGCGTCGGAGGAACCGACGAGCCGCACCGTGGAGGTCGAGCAATTCTGCTCGTGGTCGGCATGCAGGATCAGCAGCATGTCGAGGGCCTGGGCGATCTCGGGATCGACCTGGTACGGCTCCGCCGGGAAGCCGAAGGTCATGCGCAGGAAGTTCTCGACCAGGTTCAGCGAGTTGTCCGGGTACAGGAACGGCTGACCGACGGACTTCTTGTAGGCGTAGGCCGCGATGGTCGGCAGCTTGGCCATCAGCCGGATGGTGGACAGCTCCACCTGCTCCGGGTCGTCGGGATCGAGCGCGTCCTGGTAGTACGCCGACAGGGCGTTGACGGCGCTGGAGACGACGGGCATCGGGTGCGCGTTGCGCGGGAAGCCGTCGAAGAAGCGCTTGAGATCCTCGTGCAGCAGCGTGTGCCGGCGGATCTTGTCGGTGAAGACCTCGAGCTGCTCCGCGGTGGGCAGCTCACCGTAGATCAGCAGGTAGCTGACCTCGATGAACGTGGACTTTTCCGCCAGCTGCTCGATGGGGTATCCGCGGTACCGCAGGATGCCCTTCTCCCCGTCGATGAAGGTGATGGCCGACGTGGTGGAGGCGGTGTTGACGAAACCGGGGTCAAGGGTGGTGTACCCGGTCTCCGCAAGGAGCTTGCCCAGCTCGATGCCGTCGTTGCCTTCCGTCGCCTTGGCGATAGACATTGTGTGCTCGCCACCGGGGTAGCTGAGGGTGGGTCGGGTGTCATTCTCAGCGGGCACGAAGGATCCCTCTCAAGCTCAGATCAACGCGATTCTTCCGAACATTCACGTAGAACCTAGCCCTTGCGCAGGCCATGTGCCCAGGGAGGGTCCGTCGAAGGTCCCGGATCGCGCCGGATCGGCGGTGTGCCACGACGGCACCGAAACCGTCGGTCGTGCCCCCCGCAACGGCGCTCACCTGCGTCGATATTGCATATCACGTTCCCTGCGCCGTCGCGGTGAGCGCCCGTCGGCGTGTCCGCACCGCCGGTGCACCGGCGGTGCGGGAACCGGTCAGGCGGCCGGCAGGGCGGTCAGGCCCCACCGGCCCGTCCACGTCTCCCCGGGCTGCAGCACGACGAGATCGATGCCGAGATTGAAGGCGTCCGGCGGACACGTCATCGGCTCGAGCGCCAGGGCCCGCCCCCGCCCCGGATATTCGAGCTCGGGGACGGCACCGGCGGTGAACACCTGCAGCCAGGCGAACTCGCGCCCGGCCCACAGTTGCACGCCCCTGCCGTCCGGGCCCCGCAGGTCGTGCCGGGCCCGGCCGTCCACGTCCACGTCCAGCGCGCTGTAGGGGGCCTCGAGCTCGACCCCGCGCAGCGGCCGCGGCGCGGTGAAGTCGAACTCGGTGCCCTCGACCGGCTGGGAGTACGCGTTCGGCAGTCCGCGCCCGGGGTCGAGCGGCAGCCGGGTGCCGGCGGCCAGGCGCAGCGTGCACTCGTCGAGCGGGGCGTCGCCCGCACGCACGTAGGGATGCACCCCGAGCCCGAACGGCGAGTGGTAGCCGCCCACGTTGGTGGCGGTGTGCGTGACGGTGAGCCCGTCGTCGCCCACCTCGTGGGTCGCGGTGAGCCGCAGCTGGTACGGCCACCCCTTGTGCAGCCCCACATCCAGCGCCTGCTCGATGCGAGAATCGTTGTGGGAAACCAAAACCCAGTCTCGATGCCAGGCGAACCCGTGCACCGCGTTGCCGCGTTCGGGTTCGGTGAGCGCGAGCTGATGCTCGATGCCGTCGAAGTAGAAGTGCCCGTCCCGGATGCGGTTCGGCCACGGGGCGAGCACCGTGCCGGAGCGCAGCGGGGGCCGCTCGTTCTCCGGCCAGCTCTCCGTCAGCCGGTACGGCCCGGTCGCCGATTCGTGCTCGAGCACCCGCAGGGCCGCCCCCGAGCTGGAGACCTCCGCGCGGTACCCGCCCCCTCGGATCCGGTAGTTCTTCGGATCGGACATGGGCCCAGTGTCCCGCGGACGGACTCAGCGGGTCAGGGATTCGACGATCACGGCTGTGGCCTCGGCGATCGCGGCGTTGTCGTGCGCGGCGTCCGGCAACCCGGTGACCGAGTCGCTGAGGAGCACGAGCACGAGCGGCGAACCGTCCGGGGACCACAGCACCCCGGCGTCGTTCACGGTGCCGTACCGGCCGGCCCCGGATTTGTCGGCCGCGGTCCAGCCGGCCGGCAGCCCCGCCCGGATGCGCTGCCCGGAGGTGACACTCGCCCGCATCCAGCCCATCAGGGTCTGCTGTCCCGCCGCGGGCAGGCCGGACCCGAGCAGCAGCTCCCGGTAGCCGCGCGCGAGACCGGACGCGGTGGAGGTGTCGCGCACGTCGCCGGGCTCGGCGCTGTTGAGCTCGGGCTCCCAGCGGTCGAGGGTCGTGGCGGTGTCGCCGAGCGACCGGGCGAAGGCGGTCACGGCGGTGGGCCCGCCCAGCCGCCGCAGCAGGAGGTTGCCGGCGGTGTTGTCGCTGCGGGTCAGGGCGGCGTCGCACAGTTGCGCCAGCGTCAGGGTCCGGCCCTGCGCCTCGGAGGTGACGGGCGAGTTCTCGACGATGTCCGCAGGATCGACCGGAACCGTGTCGTCGAGCCGCAGACTGCCCTGCGATTCGAGCCGCAGGATCGCGGCGGCCGCGTACACCTTGAACGTCGAGCACATCGCGAACCGGTCGTCGGCCCGGCGGGCGTACGTCAGCCCGCGCCCCGGATCGTGGGCGAGCACGCCGAGCCGGACCCGGCGACGCTCCTCGAGGTCGGCGAGCACCGCGTCGAGCCGGGCGAACCGAGCGCCGGCCTCCGGCCCCGGCGGCGGCACCGTCGCCTCGGTGCGCGCCCCGCACGCCGCGGCGGCGGAGAGCGCCGAGGCCGCCAGCGCGGAGACGAGGAACCGGCGGCGGGTCAGCGGAGAGGAATGGTCGCGTCGAAGTGGAGTCACCGCCGCACAACAGCATCGCGGCCGTGGCGGACGCCAATACCGAACGCCGCCACCATCGAGTCGGCTGCGCTATCGCCGCAGGTGGCCGGGCCGGATTCGACGGCGAGACGGGGGCCGGTTCGCCGTCGCGACTGCCGGCCCGGATCCCGCTGGTTCAATGACGCCATGGACCTGATCCGCCATCTCCGCTTCTTCGTCTCCGTGGCGGACGAGCGGCATTTCGGCAGGGCGGCGGCCGCACTCGACATGACCCAGCCGCCGCTGTCCCAGGGACTGCGGCGGCTCGAGCAGCACCTCGGCGTCGAGCTGATCCACCGCGCCCGCCACGGTGCGGTGCTCCCCCCCGCCGGCGTGCAACTCCTGCCGCGCGCCCGTCTGCTCGTCGACGACGCCGAGCGCTTCCTCGCCGAGTCGGAGCGGATCGCGCACACGCGCGGCACCGTGCACTGGGGCGCGGCCGCGGCCCTCCCGGACCGGCTGGTGACCGCGTGTGTGACGGCGCTGCGCGGGGCGGTCGGTGCGGACGGCGCCGTATCCACCACCGTCGGCACGACCGTCGACCTCGTCGCGGACGTGCGGTCGGGCCTGTGCGACGTCGCGGTGATCGAGCATCCGGCCCTCGTCGACGGTGTCGAGCCGGGACCCGTCGTCAGGCTGCCGCGCTGGGTGGTCGTGCCGTCGGATCATCGCAGCGCCGGCGCCGAGCGCCCCACCTTCCCGATGCTTGCCGGGCTGACGTTCGCCGCCCCGCCCCGTGCCGCCAACCTGCCCGCGTTCGACGCCGTCCGCGACCTGCTGCGCGAGCGCGGCCTGGACGCGACGATCACGACCGCCCGCGACGATCGCGCGCTGCTCGCCGCCGTCGCCGCCGGCGCGAGCTTCGGGCTCACCACCACGCCCCCCACCGCGACGCCCGGGGTGGCGTGGCTGCGGATGGCGCCGGAGGCGGTCGCGCTACGGGTCCGAGTCGTCCGTCGCCCGGGGGCCGACGCGCACGCGGACGCGCTGGACCGGGTCCTGTACCGGGAGCGGCTGAGATGAGGAGCGCCGAGGACAGGATCCGCGACGTGTTCGCCGACGCCGGCTGCACCGGCTGGGTGCACGCCCGCCGGTGCGACGACTCGGCCGACGAGGTGACGGTGGGCGGTCGCGAGCGGGTGGTCACCGCGTCGGTGTACAAGCTGCCGCTGTTCGTCGCGTTCTGCCGATGCGTCGACGCCGGGCTGGTCGATCCCACCGCGCCGCTGACCGTGACACCCGCCGAGTGCACCCCCGGCCCGACGGGCATCGCCGTGCTGCACGACCCGGTGACCATGAGCCGGCGCGACCTGGCGACATCGATGATGACGGTGTCCGACAACGCCGCCGCCGACGTGCTGCTCGGCGAGATCGGTATGGGCCCGCTCGACGGCCTGCTCGACCACCTGGGACTGACACAGACGAAGATCGTCGGCGGCACCGCCGACCTGCACCGGAGTCTGGTGTGCGACACCGACACCCACACCACCGCCGAGGCGTTCGCGGCGCTCGCGGACAACGACGAGGCGTGGACGGTGTCCGCGTACGACCCGGCGTACACGAGCGCGACCACGCCCGAGGAGATGACCCGGTTCCTGCGGGAGGTGTGGGCGGGGCGGGTGCTGTCCGCGGAGCAGACCGAGTTCGTCCGCGCCGTCATGCGCCGGCAGATCTGGCCGCACCGCATCGCGTCCGCGTTCCCACACCGCGGCGTGTCGGTGGCGGGCAAGACCGGCACCGTCGGCGTGATCCGCAACGAGGTCGCCGTCGTCGAGTTCCCGCACGAACAGCCCGTCGCGGTGGCGGTCTTCACCCGGGCCGCGCGCGTGGACCCGGTACTGCCGGTCGTCGACGCCGCGATCGCCGAGGCCGCCCGCATCGCGGTCACCGAGCTGCGTCGTCCGGCGCCGCACGAGTGATTCCCGCGCCTACGATGACCGGATGCGACTGCGCCTCGGCCGCCCGGACCTCGCCGCCTACGCCGACCGGTTCGACGTCCCCGCAGCGACGGCGGCGGCCCGCCCGGCCGTGACGTTCCTCGGCGTTTCCACCCTGCTCGTCGACGACGGCACCGACGCGCTGCTCACCGACGGCTTCTTCACCCGGCCGGGCCTCGGCGCCGTCGCGCTGGGCCGGCTCGCACCCGACCCGGCCCGGATCGACGCGTGCCTGGCCCGCGCCGGCGCGATCCGGCTCGCGGCCGTGCTGCCCGTTCACAGCCACTTCGATCACGTGCTCGATTCCGCGGTCGTCGCCGAGCGGACGGGTGCGGTGCTCGTCGGCGGCGAGTCCACCGCGAACGTCGGGCGCGGGCACGGCCTTCCACCGGAGCGGATCGTCGTCGCCACCCCCGGTGAGCCGCTGCGGTTCGGCGGGTTCACCGTCACGCTCGTCGCGTCGGAGCACTGTCCGCCCGACCGGTACCCGGGCACGATCGACGCGCCCGTGGTCCCGCCCGCACGGGCTGCGGCGTATCGGTGCGGCGAGGCGTGGTCGACGTTCGTCGCGCACGCCGACGGCCGTACCCTGCTGATCCAGGGCAGTGCTGGATTCCGGCCCCAGGCGCTGGCCGGCCGGCGCGCCGACGTCGTCTATCTCGGCGTCGGTCAACTCGGCGTGCAGAGCGAGGAGTACATCCGCACCTACTGGGCGGAGACCGTCGGCACGGTCGGCGCGCGGCGGGCGGTGCTCGTGCACTGGGACGACTTCTTCCGCCCGCTCGACCGGCCGCTGCGCGCGCTGCCCTACGCCGGCGACGATCTCGACGTCACCATGCGGGTCCTCGGCGGGCTCGCCGAACGCGACGGCGTACGCCTGCACCTGCCGCAGGTGTGGCGGCGCGAGGATCCCTGGAGGTAACCGATCAGCGGATCGTGCGGTCGACCCGGTACCGCACGAACGCGGGGAAGGCGAGCACGCACACCAGCACACCGACCACGACGAGCACTCCGCCGCCCGCCGCGGCGATCGCGGTGCCCACCAGCGCGGCCGCGCCGCCGTGCAGGACGTCGCCGATGCGGGGTCCGCCGGCGACGACGACGATGAACACGCCCTGCAGCCGGCCGCGCATCTCGTCGGTGGCGACGGACTGCAGCATCGTCGAGCGGAACGCCGCCGAGACCATGTCGACCGCGCCGCCGAACGCCAGGAACGCCAGCGCGATCCACAGCCACACCGCGGTGCCGCCCGGTTCGGCCGCGCCCACCGCGACGCCGAAGCCGATCATCGCCAGGCCCCAGGCGACGATGCACACGATCACCGCCAGGCCCTGCCGGCGCACCCGCGGCAACCACCCCGAGAACACGCCGCCGAGCACCGCGCCGACCGACATCGCCGCGAACAGCAGGCCGAGCGCGAGCCCGCCCTGCGCGGGATCCCCGAACGAATCGTGGGCGATCTGCGGGAACAGTGCCCGCGGCATGCCGAACACCATCGCGACGATGTCGACGACGAACGAGGCGAGCAGGATCTTCTGTGTGGACAGGTAGCGGAACCCGTCGAGCACCTCGCGCAGGCCCGCCCGCCGGGCCTGCCCGGTCGGCGGGATCGGCGGCAGCGCGAGCACCGCCCACAGCGTCGCGAGCAGCGCGACGGTGTCGATCAGGTACAGGGTGGGCAGGCCGAGCACGGGGATCAGGGCGCCCGCGAGCAGCGGCCCGGCGATGGCGCCGAACTGCATCACCGTCATGTTCAACGAATTGGCCGCCGCCAGTTGGCCCTTCGGGATGAGTCGCGGGATCACGGCGCCGCGCGTCGGCTGGTTGACCGCGAAGCAGGCCTGCTGCAGCGACAGCAGCACCAGCACCAGCCACACGTTCCCGAGGCCCGCGGCGGCCTGCGCCCACAGCAGCAGCGACGTCACCCCCATGCCCACGGTGGTGAGCGTGAGCAACCGGCGCCGGTCCATCACGTCGGCCAGGGCCCCGCCCCACAGCCCGAACACCACGAGCGGCACGAGGGCGAACACGCCGGTCAGGCCCACGTACGCGGAGTTGCGGGTGATCTCGTAGATCTGTTGCGGCACGGCGACCACGCTGAGCTGGGCACCGATGACCGTGACGATGCCGGCGGTCCACAACCGGCGGTAGTCGCGATTCTCGAGCGGTGTGGTGTCGGCGAGCAGTCGCCTCACGGCTGCAGACGCTCGGTGATCCACCGCCCGTCGACCAGCCGGGTCCGGACCCGGTTGTGCAGGCGGTTGGGGCGGCCCTGCCAGAACTCGGCCGACTCGGGACGGATCCGCAGCCCACCCCAGTGCGGCGGCACCGGGATCTCGGCGTCCATGCCGTAGCGCTCCGCGACCTCGATGAGGGCGTGCTCGAGCGCGGCCCGCGACTCGATCGGCCGGGACTGCTGCGACGCCCACGCGCCGAGTCGGGAGCCGCGGGGCCGGGAGTGCCAGTACTCGGTGGTCTCGTGCTCGCCGACCCGCTCGACGGGTCCGCGCACGGTGACCTGGCGGAAGATCGGGATCCAGGTGAACGTGGCCGACGCGTAGGGCGTCGCGGCGAGCTGCCGGCCCTTGTCGGAGTCGTAGTTGGTGAAGAAGGTGACCCCGTCCGCGTCGACGCCCTTGCACAGCACGGTGCGGGTGACGGGCCGCCCGTGCTCGTCGACGGTGCCGAGCACCATCGCGTTCGGCTCGGGCAGCCCGGCCGCGGCGGCGTCGACGAGCCAGCGGCGCAGCAGCGGCAGCCACCCGTCGGCGAGCCACTCGGGCTCGAGATCCTCGTCGGCGGCGGAGGCGCCCTGCGGGCCGGCGGGGGTGTAGTCGACACGCATCGAGGCCAGGTCGGCGTGCTCGGCCGCACCCGGAGGCAGTCCCTCGGCGCTCTCGGCGCCGGGCTGTGGATCGGTGGACACGATGCTCGACGCTACTCCTGGGTATCCCATCGCTGAGCGTCCAGTCCGGGGGACTACAGTCGCACCGACGAACGGAGTGGGGCGCCGATCACATCCGCCGAGTCCCGCTTCACCGGCAGTGCTGCCCGGACCGGGTTGCACCGAACGAGGAGAGCCCAACCGTCATGGCATCGCGCGCGTCTGTACCCGAGGATTTCGTCGCCGGCCTCGAAGGCGTGGTCGCCTTCACCAGTGATATCGCCGAACCCGACAAGGACGGCGGTTCGCTGCGCTACCGCGGCGTCGACATCGAGGACCTCGTCACGCGTGGGGTGACGTTCGGGGACGTGTGGGCGCTGCTGGTCGACGGGAAGTTCGGCCAGGGCCTGCCCCCGGCCGAGCCGTTCCCGCTGCCGATCCACACCGGCGACGTCCGCGTCGACGTCCAGGCCGGCCTCGCGATGCTCGCCCCGATCTGGGGCTTCGAGCCGCTCCTCGACATCGACGACGCCACCGCCCGCGAGAATCTCGCCCGCGCCGCCGTGATGGCACTGTCCTACGTCGCGCAGTCCGCGCGCGGCATCTACCAGCCCGCCGTGCCGCAGAAGCGCATCGACGAGGCCGCGACCGTCACCGAGCGGTTCATGGTGCGGTGGAAGGGTGAGCCCGACCCGGCGCACGTCGCCGCGATCGACGCGTACTGGGTCTCGGCGGCCGAGCACGGCATGAACGCCTCCACCTTCACCGCCCGCGTCATCGCCTCCACCGGCGCCGACGTCGCCGCCGCGCTGTCCGGTGCGGTCGGCGCGATGTCCGGCCCGCTGCACGGCGGCGCCCCCGCCCGCGTGCTGCCGATGATCGAGGAGACCGAGCGCACCGGCGATGCCCGCGCGCTGGTCAAGGGCATCCTCGACCGCAAGGACAAGCTGATGGGCTTCGGCCACCGCGTCTACCGCGCCGAGGACCCGCGGGCGCGGGTGCTGCGCGACACCGCCAAGCGGCTGAACGCCCCGCGCTACGAGGTCGCCGCGGCGCTCGAACAGGCCGCCCTCGCCGAGCTGCGCGAGCGTCGCCCCGATCGCGCCATCGAGACCAACGTCGAGTTCTGGGCCGCGGTGATCCTCGACTTCGCCGAGGTTCCGGCCGCGATGATGCCGGCGATGTTCACCTGCGGCCGCACCGCCGGCTGGTGCGCGCACATCCTCGAGCAGAAGCGCCTGGGCAAGCTGGTGCGCCCGGCCGCGATCTACACCGGCCCGGACCCGCGCAGCCCCGAGAGCGTCGAGGGCTGGGACTCCATCACCCACAACTGACCCGCCGAGCCGGGCGGACGGCCCCTGCGCCGGGCGCCCGTCCGTCCGGCCGCCCGGCGGGGGCCGTCTAGACTACCGGTGCACTCGTTCCTCGACGTTTAGGACACGCATACCGATGGCTGACGCTACACCGATCATTCCCGCCGACCTCAAGCCCGCAGACGGCCGCTTCGGCTGCGGCCCCTCCAAGGTTCGCCCCGAGCAGCTGCAGTCCCTGGTCGAGGTCGGTGCCTCGGTGTTCGGTACCAGCCACCGGCAGAAGCCCGTCAAGGACGTCGTCGCCCGCATCCGCTCGGGTCTGCGCGAGCTGTTCTCCCTGCCCGACGGTTACGAGGTGGTGCTGGGTAACGGCGGCACCACCGCGTTCTGGGACGCGGCCGCGTTCGGCCTGATCCGCGAGAAGTCGCAGCACTTCACCTACGGCGAGTTCTCGTCGAAGTTCGCCACGGTCGCCAAGAAGAACCCGTTGATCGGTGACCCGATCGTCGTGGACAGCGCGCCGGGCACCGCACCGGAGATCGTCGCCGACGGATCGGCCGACCTCATCGGCTGGGCCCACAACGAGACCTCGACCGGTGTCGCGGTGCCCGTCACCCGCCCGGCCGGCTCCGGGAACGCCCTCATCGCCATCGACGCGACGTCCGGTGCCGGCGGTCTGCCCGTCGCCGCGGAGGACTTCGACGTCTACTACTTCGCGCCGCAGAAGTGCTTCGCCGCCGACGGCGGCCTGTGGATCGCGCTGATGAGCCCGGCCGCGCTCGAGCGGGTGGACGAGATCAAGGCCTCGGGCCGCTTCACCCCCGAGTTCCTGTCGCTGCCGATCGCCGTCGACAACAGCACCAAGGATCAGACGTACAACACCCCGGCGGTGGGCACGCTGCTGCTGCTGGCCGACCAGATCGAATGGATGAACGGCAACGGCGGCCTGGAGTGGACCACCGCCCGCACCAAGGACTCGTCGTCGCGGCTGTACGAGTGGGCCGAGGCCTCCGAGTACGCCACCCCGTTCGTCGCCGATCCGGCGCTGCGCTCGCAGGTGGTCGGCACCGTCGACTTCGCCGACTCGGTGGATGCCGCGAAGGTCGCAAAGATCCTGCGCGCCAACGGGATCGTCGACACCGAGCCGTACCGCAAGCTGGGCCGCAACCAGCT
This sequence comes from Rhodococcus sp. ENV425, assembly GCF_002887785.1. Lineage (NCBI taxonomy): Bacteria > Bacillati > Actinomycetota > Actinomycetes > Mycobacteriales > Nocardiaceae > Rhodococcus > Rhodococcus sp. ENV425. Next base: position 6,183 of record NZ_PCZU01000120.1, on the reverse strand, counting down.
GCGCATCGGCATGTTCCCGGCCATCGACCCCGAGGACGTCACCCAGCTGACCAAGTGCGTCGACTGGGTGGTCTCGCAGATGTAGGGCGGTAGCGCAACCGTTCGGGGCGGGGTCGGATCCGGGTCGGGTCCGGCCCCGCTCGCCGTCTCCCGCGCCCCCCAAACTCTCGACGAGTAGTAGAGACTTTCGGGGAAACCTTGGACAATAGCGCCACGTCGACGGATTCGTGCCACAGGGTCCCCCGGCGTGTCGGCGTGTCCTGCTCCGCAGGGGTCACGAGTCCGTTACAGTCGGGCGGGTCAATCGCGATTCCCCGCGAGGAGGTCATGGTGCGAGAGCTTCGAGTGGTCGGCCTCGAGCCCGACGGAACGCACGTCGTGCTTGCCGATCCCGAAAACGGCGACAGATTCCGCATCCCGATCGACGACACGCTCCGCGCCGCCTCCCGCGGTGACCTCGCCCGCCTCGGGCAGATCCAGATCGAGACCACCAGCCAGCTGCGCCCCCGCGAGATCCAGGCCCGCATCCGCTCCGGCGCGTCCGTCGAGCAGGTCGCCGAGGAGGCCGGGATCCCGCTCGCGAAGGTGGAGCGGTTCGCCTACCCGGTGCTGCTCGAACGCTCCCGCGCGGCCGAGATGGCCCAGCAGGGACATCCGGTGCGCCCGGACGGCCCGGCCGTGCACACCCTCGCCGAGATCGTCGCCCAGGCGTTCCGGGCGCGAGGGCACAGCATCGACGCCGCCACGTGGGACGCGTGGCGCGACGACGAGGGCCACTGGGTGGCTCAGCTGCAGTGGGCCGCCGGCCGGTCCACCAACACCGCGCACTGGCGCTACCAGCCCGATGCGCACGGCGGCACGATCCTCCCGCTCGACGACACCGCCACCGAGCTGATCGACCCGGACTGCGGGCGGCCGCTGCGCTGCCTCACGCCGGTGTACACGGCGCGCGACGTCGACGACAGCGGAGACAACGACGGGCCCGACCGGGAGGACGTCGTCGCCGAGGCGATCACCCTCGATCCGCCACCCGCGGTGATCGACGCGGAGGTCGAGGAGGTCCGGCCCATGGCGGCGGGCCTGCCCGAGCCCGACGCGGAGGAGGACCGGCCGAAGCTGGCGCCGCAGCAGAGCCCGGGCAAGGACAAGCGGGGCAAGCCCGCCCTCCCCTCGTGGGACGACGTGCTGCTCGGCGTGCGCAGCAACGGGCGCGTCTGAGGTTCGGGCCCACCGATGGTGGCGGCGGCCGTGTCGACCATCTGGTACGTCGACGCCCCCGACCCCGGTGCGGTGCTGCGCGCCGCGCGGGCCGACCGGAAGACGGCCCACGCACTCGTCGGGCGGCTGCACCCCGGGATGTCGTCCGAGCCGCTGGACCGGGTGCCGCTCGCGCAGGCCGCGGCCGGCGACCCCGGCCGGGTCTACGTGGGCAGCTTCCCCGGGGTGACGGTGGTGTGCAGCCCGGACCTCGCGGCCACGCGTCCGTCGCAGCTACCCGAAAGCTGGAGGCGCACCGTCGCTTCCGAGAACACCTACCTCGTCGTGTCGGACCCCACCGGGGCCCGCGGCGCCGTCGGGGCCTGGCGGCGCGGCATGCTGCGACGGGCGTTCGACGCCACGCCCGTCGACATCGCCGAGGACGACGGCCTGCCGTTCGTGTGGGAGCGGCCGTTCTGGGGTGGGGAGTTCCCCATCCGCTGGCCGCTGGACGTGCTGCCCGATCCGCAGGCGCTGCCGTTCCACCCCCGCCGGTTCGCCGAGGCCGCCAACGCCGCGTGGCTCGGGTTCCGCTACACGGGCCGCGCCGGCGGCGAGCTCGACCCCCACGAGATCGAGGTGTGGGGCTTCGAGGTGTACCGCGAGGGCGAGCGACCGCCCACCGCACGCGACGAGCCGGCCCGCCCGCCCGCGCGACGGTGGTGGTGGCCGCGACGGACCTCCGCACGCGGTCGCGCGCTGTCCGGTCACCCGCACGCCGAATAGCCGGCGGGTCCGTCCGGTGTCGCGCGCGGCTGCGGAGCCGCTCAGAACGTCGTCACGCCGAGCAGCACGATCCAGCCGACCGGAACTCCGGCCGCGACACCTGCGACGATCCACCGCCACAGCGGCACCCGCCGCCACCACCACAGGGTCGGGGCGATCCCGGCCGCGGCGACGAGGTTGACGATCACCGCGAGCAGGGGGTGCACGCGCCCGAGCTCGAGCCCGAACGCGACGATCGTGACGACGGTGACGACGAGGGCGAAGCCCGTCAGCGTCAGCCCCGTCGACCACGGCGTCGACGGGGCGCGCAGGGGTGCGGTCACCGCGGGAGCCGTACCCGCTCGTAGAACGCCATCGCCGCGGCCGTGGCGACGTTGAGCGAGTCGGTGCCCGGCGCCATCGGAATGCGTGCCCGCACGTCCGTCGCGCGCATCGCGTGCTCGGTCAGCCCCGGGCCCTCGGCGCCGAGGAGCAGGGCGACCTTCTCCCCCGTCAGGGCCTCGGCCAGCGGCACGGCCTCGGGATTCGGCGTGAGCGAGATGAGCTGGAAGTCCCGCGCCCGCAACCGGTCCAGGTCGTACGGCCACCGCTCGACGTGCGCGAACGGAACCCGCAGCACGTGCCCCATCGACACCCGCCCCGCCCGCCGGTACAGCGGGTCGGCGCAGCCCTTGCCGAACAGGACGGCATCGACGCCCAGGCCGGCGGCGTTGCGGAACATCGAGCCGAGGTTCTCGTGGTCGTTCACGCCCTCGAGCACCGCGACGGTGGTGGCCTTCTCGAGGACGTCGTCGAGGTCGAGCGCCGGCGGCCGGTGCGCCGCGGCGAGCACCCCGCGGTTGAGATGGAAGCCGACGACCTCGGCCATCACCTCGGCCGAGGTGCGGTAGAACGGCACGTCGACGTCGCGCAGGTCGTCGGCGAGTTCACCGAGACGGCGATCCACCCCGAGCAGGCCGCCCGGCGCGAACCGCGAATCGAGCATCCGCTGCACGACGAGCACGCCCTCCGCGATCACCAGGCCCTTGCCCGCGGGCAGGTCCGGCCGGCGATCCGACGAGTTGAGGTCTCGGAAGTCGTCCAGCCGGGGGTCGGCGGGATCCTCGATGTCGATGACGTGAACCACGCCGTCGATTCTCCCAGGTCGCACCGGAGTCTCGTCGGCGGGTTCTCGCTCCGCGCTACCCCGTGCCGTCCGGGCGCAGACTCGTCCCTACGGGCCCGGACCGGCTCACTCCGCTTCGCTGACCAGCTTGTTGATGATGCCCACGGCGTCCTGCAACGTGGCGAGGTGGTCCTCGTCCAGCGTGGCCAGCCGTTCGGTCAGCCACGCCTCGCGGGCCTGCTGCTCGTCGACCAGCAGTGCCAGGCCCGCATCCGAGAGCGAGACGATGACCTGCCGGCCGTCCGTGGGATGCGGAGTCCGCTCGACGAGCCCGAGCTCGTCGAGCGATGCGATCACCCGCGTCATGGACGGCGGCTGAACCTTCTCGCGCGCGGCCAGCGCGCCGGGGGTCATCGCTCCCTCCTGCCTCAGCGTGGTCATTGCCGACAGCTGAGTCAGGGAAACCCGGGAATCGGAGCGCCGCCCCCGCAAATGGCGCGTCAGGCGCACAACTGCCAACGAGAGGTCGCCGGCGAGCGTGCGATGTTCCGATGTCATGGCGTGCACAATACGGGACCGACCGGACACATCGCGCCGTGTGTCAGGTGAGCAGTTCGGTGATCGGGTCCACCGCGAAATAGGCGACGAACAAGCCCGCCACCACCCACAGCAGCGGGTGCACCGCCCGCGCCTTCCCGGCCGCCGCGTGCAGGACCACCCACGTGATGAAGCCGACGCCGATCCCGTTGGCGATCGAGTACGTGAACGGCATGACGACGATCGTGAGGAACGCCGGCAACGCGACGGCGAACTGCGTGAAGTCGATGTCGCGGACCTGCCCGATCATCAGGGCACCCACCACCACGAGGGCCGGGGCGGCGGCCTCGACGGGCACCATCTCGTAGAGCGGGGTGAGGAACATCGCGGCGAGGAACAGCACGCCGGTCACCACGTTCGCCAGGCCGGTGCGCGCACCCTCGGCGATGCCGGAGGCGGACTCGACGAACACCGTGTTCGACGACGCGGATCCCACGCCGCCGGCGATGGCCCCGGTGCCCTCGACGACGAGGGCACGGCCGATACCGGGCAGGTTGCCGTCCTTGTCGGCGAGACCGGCCTCCTTACCGAGGCCGGTCATCGTGCCCATCGCGTCGAAGAAGTTGGCGAGGACGAGGGTGAACACGAGCAGCGTCGCGGCGATCACGCCGATCCGGGTGAACGCGCCGAAGAGGTCGACGTTGCCCACCAGGCTCAGATCCGGCACGCCGGCCACCGTGTCCGGCACCTCCGGCGTGCTCAGATTCCAGCCCTTCGGGTTGGTGCCCTGCGACGGCCCGACCCCGGCGACCGCCTCGACGATCGCGGCGACCACCGTGGTCACGACGATGCCGATCAGCAGCCCGCCGGGCACCCGGCGCACGATGAGCACACCCATGAGCAGCACACCGAACACGAACACGGCGGTCGGCCACGACGCGATCGAGCCGTCGATGCCCAGCCCGACGGGGACGGTGGTGCCGGCCGCGTCCGGCAGGCGGCGCACGAATCCGGCGTCGACCATGCCGATCAGGGCGATGAACGCGCCGATGCCGGCCGCGATGGCCGCCTTCAGCTCGGGCGGGATCGCGTTGAACACGGCGGTGCGGAAGCCCGTGAGGGCGAGGACCACGATGATGATGCCGTCGATCACCACGAGGCCCATCGCTTCGGGCCAGGTGACCTGGGGTGCGATGGTGACCGCCAGCAGGGTGTTGATACCCAGGCCGGCCGCGATGGCGAACGGATAGTTGGCGACGACGCCGAAGACGATGCTCATCAGTCCGGCCACCAGCGCGGTGACGGCGGCGACCTGGTTGATGGGCAGAATGTTGCCGAGCACGTCGACCTTGGCCGAGGCGTCGTCCGGGGAGAAGCTGCCCAGGATCAGCGGATTGAGCACCACGATGTAGGCCATCGCGACGAACGTGACGACGCCGCCGCGCACCTCCCGCGAGACCGTCGATCCCCGTTCGGTGATCTTGAAGTAGGTGTCGAGGAACGAGGTGCCGACCGCCGTGTCGGACTTCCGCTCTGAGGATTGGGCCATATCGACTTCCGCTCTGGGATGGGGGCTGCGTCGCAACGGGAGATTATTGCAATCGGGCTGGACTAGCCTGAAATCGTGAACGACGCGCAAACGGTTGCCGAGCGGACACGGCGCCTCGCCGATCCCCGTCCCGCGCTGGCGATCGGCACGGCACTGTGGACGGTGGCGACGATCGTCGTACTTGCCACGGGCGACCGGTGGCCGGCCGCCCTGCCCGTGTGCGTAGCGGGAATCATCGTGGGGCTCTTGGGATTCGCCGTCTACCTCGTGCAGCGCCGGGCCGCCCGGCTGGGTCGGCGCGGCGCGCAGGTCGGACTGGACTGACGAGCGGGTCCCACGCCGCCCGGCCCCACGGCCGCGGTCACAGCCGGGCCCGCACCCGCGTGATCAACCCCACCCACAGCAGCGCCCACAACGACCCCAGCAGCCACCCGGCGACGACGTCGGTCAGCCAGTGGGCCGCGAGATAGACCCGCGAGAGCCCGACCGCGAGCGTGTAGGCGCCCAGGGCGCAGTACGCCACGAGCGCCCGGCGGCTGCCGGGCGGCGACTGCCGGGCGATCACGACGGCGAGCACCGTCGCCAGCATCGCGGTCATCATGGCGTGCCCGGAGGGGAACGAGTGGGTGGTCAGCTCGACGAGGCGCGCGGGCTGCGGCGGGCGCTCCCGCCCGAACTGCAGCTTGAGCAGGCTCATCAACGGCCAGCCCGTCAGGATCGTCGCGGACAGGAGCAGCGCATCGTCGCGACGGCCCGCGCGCAGCATGAGCATCGTCAGCGCCGTCGTGACCACGGCGACGGCGACGGTACCGCCGGTGTGGGTGACGGCGGTGACGACGGCGGTCAGCGCGGGTTCGCGGAGCTCCACCACGCCGTCGAGGGTCGTCGTGTCGATGCTCATCGTGGCTCCGGCGGCGAGAGCGCCGCGACGGCGGCGGCCAGTCCCGGGCCGGTGCAGTGCGTCGTACCGCTCTCGTCGACCCACCACGAGACGTCGCGCTCGCCGGTG
>NZ_PCZU01000016.1:0-1601 GCF_002887785.1 Rhodococcus sp. ENV425 | reverse complement strand
AGCTTGACGTTTAACCTGCGGCGTTCCGACCCGCCCCTTCGGTGATGGCGACGTCCGGCGTGTCGCAGAGGGAAGATACGGCCACCGCCTGATCATCCGAGAGGTTCCTGGCAGAACTCTCGAGGCGAAGGCGGTGGCCGTGAGTATCAGTGTGCCCGACATGACGGCGGTCGGCGGGCAGCCGAGCATCGATGCGCGTGTCGATCTGGCCGTGTTCCGGGAGCAGTTCTACGACTGCCTGACCACTCGTCGTGACGTGTTGTTCGAGCTGACCGACGCGGTGCTGTGCGCCGGCGGTGCGGTCCGCACTCTGGTCGAGTTGTCTCTGACTCTCGAGCACCGCCGCGGTCACGGCGCACTGTACGACGGAATCAACTGCGGCCGAATCGAAGTGGATCGATTGCGTCGTACAGTCACCGCCCTCCCGCTGCCCCGGTGCGGCGACGGCGCGATCGTGCTGGCCGTCGATGTCAGCGCCTGGCTGCGCCCGGATGCCCCGACGAGCCCGCAGCGGTCGTTCTGCCACGTCTACGGCCGCGGCAAGGGACAGGCGCAGCTGATCCCCGGCTGGCAGTACTCGTTCATCGCCGCGCTCGAACCGGGTCGCACCTCGTGGACGGCGGTGCTCGACGCGGTGCGCCTGCACCCCGACGAGGACCCGACCGCCGTGACCGCCGCCCAGATCCGGAACGTGGTCGACCGCCTCCGGGCGGCCGGCCACCACCGCGACGACGACCCGGACATCCTGCTGGTTTTCGACGCCGGCTACGACCTGCCCCGGCTGGCGTTCGCTCTCGCCGACCAGCCGGTGCGGATCCTGGGCCGGATGCGCGGGGACCGGGTGTTGTGCTTCCCGGCACCACCGCCGGGCCGCACCGGGCGCCCACCGCGGCACGGGGCGCAGTTCCACTTCGCCGACCCGACCACCTGGACCCCGCCCGCGACCACCACCGCCACCGTGACCGACCGCTACGGCACGGCCGTGGCGGAAGCGTGGAATCGATTGCACCCCAGGCTTACTCATCGAGGGGTGTGGGCCGCGCATCCGGGCCCGCCGCCGATCGTCGAGGGCACGGTGATCCGGCTGACCGTCGAGCATCTGCCCGGGGATCGGCATCCGGCGCCAGTGTGGCTGTGGTGCTCGGACCCGACGGTCGGCGCCGATCACGTCGATCGACTGTGGCAGATGTTCCTGCGCCGCTTCGACCTCGAACACACCTTCCGGATGTTCAAACAGACGTTGGGATGGACCGCGCCGAAGATCCGCAGCCCCGAGGCGGCCGACCGCTGGACCTGGATCGTCATCGTGGCGCACACCCAGCTGCGGCTCGCCCGGTCCCTGGCCGAGGATCTGCGCCGACCGTGGGAGCGACCACGTCCGCCGGGCCGGCTGACCCCGGCCCGGGTCCGTCGCGGGTTTCCGCACATCCACCGGACGATGCCCACTCCGGCCGGTGCGCCGAGACCCTCCCGACCAGGTCCCGGACGACCCTTCGGTTCGAAGAACACCCGCCGCGCACCGCATCACCATGTGGGCAAACGCGACAGAACCGACGTCCAGGAACCGGCCGGCGTCAGCCGGACAGGTTAAACGTCAAGCT
>NZ_PCZU01000119.1:0-2359 GCF_002887785.1 Rhodococcus sp. ENV425 | reverse complement strand
TCACCGGCGAGGTGCTGTTCCACCGCGAGAGCATCGACCGGTTCGACGACGTGGCCCGCCGCACCGGCGCCCGCATCGTCCATTCCTGCGGATTCGACTCGATCCCCTCCGACCTCGGCGTGCACGCGCTGCACCGGGCCGTGCAGGCCGACGGCGCCGGCGACCTGACCGACACGACCCTGGTGGTGCGTGCGATGCGGGGCGGCGTCAGCGGCGGCACGATCGACTCGATGCGCACCCAGGTGGACGTGGTGCGCCGGGACGCCGAGGCCCGCAAGGTCGCCCTCGCCCCGTACTCGCTGTCGCCGGACCGGTCCCGCGAGCCGGACCTCGGGCGGCAGAACGACCTGGCGACCGTCGACGGGAAGTCCGTCGCCCCCGAGCTGTCCGGCCGGCTCGCACCGTTCTTCATGGGCCCCTACAACACGCGGGTGGTGCGCCGCAGCAACGCGCTCACCGGCTGGGCGTACGGGCCGCGGTTCCGCTACCGGGAGGTGATGAACGTCGGCTCGTCGCGGTTGTCGCCCCTCGTGGCGACCGGTGTCGCGGCCGGCTTCGGGGCGCTGGTGGCGGGCCTGGCGTTCCCCCCGACCCGGTTCCTGCTCGACAAGGTGCTGCCCGCGCCCGGGCAGGGCCCGTCCGAGTCGGCGCGCGAACGCGGCTTCTTCACCATCGACCTGTACACCACGACGAGCACCGGCGCCCGCTACACCGCCCGCGTCGCCGCCCAGGGCGATCCCGGGTACAAGGCGACCGCGGTGATGCTCGGCGAGTCGGCGCTGTCGCTGATCCTCGGCGGCGACCGTCTCCACGCGGGCGGCGGGGTGCTCACCCCCGCGACGGCCTTCGGGGACGTGCTCACCGACCGGTTGCGCGCCGCCGGATTCGAGATCACGGCCCGGCGCCTGCCGTGACCGGCCGCGGCGGCATCCCCGGGCGCGACACGCCGCCCGAAGATGCCGCCGCCGCGCACGACCGGCTATGCTCGGACGGATCGTCGCGAGCGCGGCGAACAGCAGACCGGCGAAGGGACACGAACGTGCAGGCGACGAGCATCGCGGCGGCTCCGGCCACCCTGCTCGCGTTGATGGCGTTCTGGCCCACCCGACGGGGCGCGTGCTTCGACCAGGAGTGTTGCTGAGCGGCGTCCGCCGCCCACCCTCCCCCGGTTCGCTCCTTCGTGGTCGGAGTCTTCTGCATGTTCGCTCTCCTGGTGTTCACGCTCGTCGGTATCGGCGCACAGCTCGTCGACGGTGCCCTCGGCATGGCCTTCGGTGTCACCGCCACCACCCTCCTGATCTTCAGCGGGATCGGCCCCGCACACGCCAGCGCCGCCGTGCACCTCGCGGAGGTCGGCACCACCCTCGTCTCCGGCGCCTCGCACTGGCGGTTCCGGAACGTGGACTGGGGGGTGGTCGCGAAGCTGGGCGTGCCCGGCGCGGTCGGCGCATTCCTCGGCGCCACCGTGCTCTCCAGCCTGTCCACCGAGGCCGCGATTCCGGTGACATCGACGATCCTGCTGGCCATCGGTGTCTATGTGGCGCTGCGGTTCTCCGTCCGGCCGCCCGCCGTCGCGCACGCCCGCACCTCGCCGCACTCGGCGAGGTTCCTGTCTCCGCTGGGCCTGTTCGGCGGGTTCATCGACGCCAGCGGCGGCGGTGGATGGGGGCCGATCACCACGAGCACCCTGCTCTCCCGCGGCAAGACGGCCCCGCGGACGGTGATCGGCTCGGTCAGCGCCTCCGAGTTCCTCGTCGCGCTCGCCGCCAGCATCGGCTTCCTCGTCGGTCTCGGCCGGGAATCGCTCGGCAACCTCCTCGTCGTGGCCGGTCTCGCCCTGGGCGGGGCGATCGCCGCGCCGATCGCGGCATGGCTGGTCAGCCGGGTGCCGGCCACCCTGCTCGGCACCGCCGTCGGCGGCGTCATCGTGCTGACCAACGCGCAGAAGCTGTTCACGGCGTTCGAGATCTCCGGCACGGCCTCCACCCTGCTGTACCTGCTGATCGTGGCCGGATGGATCGCGCTGCTCACGGTCTCGTGGCGCCGCTCCCGGCTCACCCGCGCCGAATCCGCCGGTGCGCTCGAACGCCTCGAGCCGGCCCGCCCCGAACTGCGCGAGCCGGCCGCGGACCGCACGAGCTGAACCTCGCTCTAGGCTCGGCGCATGACGCGCCCCCTCGCCCTGCTCGACGACTACAGCGCCGCCCTCGCCGACGCCGGGCTCGACGTCCCGGCAGACCCGGCCACCGGCATCCGCTGCGCCCCGGCCGGGCACTTCCTCGCCGCCCGGCTGCCGGTGGGCGACCTCGCCACGGGGGCCGTGGCGGCCTTCGCGTCGGCCGCCGACCGATACCGCCAC
>NZ_PCZU01000118.1:9705-33046 GCF_002887785.1 Rhodococcus sp. ENV425 | reverse complement strand
CTGTACGCGGCGCTGGCGGCGGCGACGGCGACGATCAAGGGCGGGGACGGTGCCCGCAAGGCGGCCCGGTCGGCGTTGACGTCGGCGTTGCAGGAGTTCGACGGGCAGCTCGCGGCGGCCGGTCAGGACTATCGGCTGCAGTGGGACGCGCCGGACGGGTTGACGGTGGTGCGGGTGCAGGACGAGCAGGGGTTTTCGTCGGTGGCGGAGTTCGCGGTGCGGATCTCGGCGGCGCGGCGGGATCAGGAGCTGCTGCTGACCGACGCGGAGCGGCGCATCCTCGAGGATGCGCTGCTGGCGGGGCTGGCGCAGCAGATCCACGAGCGCACCGAGGACGCGCGGGATCTCATTGCCCGGATGGGGGCGGAGATGCGGCAGCGGCGCATGTCGTCGGGTACGACGGTGGGGGTGCGGTGGGTGCTGGCCGATCATCTCGACGATCAGGCGCGGGCGGTGTGCCGGCTGCTGGACCGGGAGGTTTCGGCGCTGGGGCCGGTGGAGCTGGCGAGCCTCCGGGCGCATTTCGCGGCGCGGATCCGGGCGGAGCGGGCGGCGCATCCGGAGCGGTCGTATCCGGAGATCCTGGCGACGACGCTGGATTACCGGCGGTGGCGGGTGTTCGCGTTCGGGTTGATCGGGGCGGACGGCGCGGAGGAGCGGCTGACGGTGGCGCGGCATTCGGCGTTGTCGGGGGGTGAGCAGTCGGTGTCGCTGCATCTGCCGTTGTTCGCGGCGGCGCATGTGATGCTGGATTCGGCGGATCCGCAGGCGCCGCGGCTGCTGGCGCTGGACGAGGCGTTCGCCGGGGTGGACGACAACGGCCGGGCGGAGCTGCTCGGGTTGAGCGTGCAGTTCGACCTGGATCTGTTCATGACGGGCTACGACCTGTGGATCACGTATGCCGGGGTGCCGGCGTGTGCGCACTACGATCTGGCGCATTCGGTGGCCGAGCACACGGTCGGGGCGACGTTGCTGGTGTGGTCGGAGGGCGGGTTGCTCGCCGAGCACGACGGGTCGGATCTGGCGGCGGCGCTGGGGTCGCCGGGCACGCGGCGGGTGCCGGTGGCGGTGGAGGGGGCGCTCGAGTTCGTGTAGGGGTGCGGGCGCTCCCTGATCGGTGCCGGGGGTCAGCGGATCCACCTCTACTTTGGTGCGCGGGGCGGGCCCTGCTGGGGGCAACTCCAAGACCTGACAGGACGTTCAGTCAGACACCGCAGCCAAGGCCGAGCAGGATGCGGATGTCTCCGACGAACTCGAACAGGCAGCGCAACCCGTACAGAAGAACGGTTTTGACCGGGGCAAGATCGGGTCTGCACCCGAGACAGCCAGCCGACGCATAGCCTCCGCGCTCGGTCCGGTCCCGGCGACGATGTGGCTCCGCCGCTCTCGCCCGTCCATACGAACCAGCTCAGCCAAGAGCTGCTTTCAGCCATCGGCGGTGCGATGACCGGTCACCCCCGGCCGGTGACCGAGATGCTCAACATCGAACGCCGACCCGACTACACCAACAAGATGGTGTTTGGACCCGATATTGGAGTCGAACACCACCAGGAAACGCCACCCGGGTACTGACCGGGACATCACGCCGGGAGTTTCCCGGAAACACCTGGGGGCTGCCGAAGAAATTACCTACTGTTGCCACTTTTCGATGCACGAGAAAGGGATACCCGAATGGCGGGTCATCCTTCTCTGATCCAATACACCGCAGCGACAATCACTGCTATGAACGGCACGGCCGTCCAAATTCGCCTACCCGCCAGGTTGTGACACTCTTCACTTACTTCGAAGTCAATCCTTCCGATCACTATGTCAAGTCCACTTGGTGTCGATTTTCCTGAGTCTTGATCGATGCGCGCGTCGCCGTATGAAAAGGACGAGCTCGACGAACCTTCTGAACTTGAACTGCACAGACCGTCGACGTCCGTACTCCACACACTGATGGAAGGAGTAAAGGAAGACGTAGATACGGGCTCCGGAGACTCAAGGAACGGCAGTGGATCCCGGTCTATCGGCCCGAATATCAACCGGATGGGCGTGAATAGAAGAATTGCTGCAAAAAATACAAGAATACTGACACCGAATATACTGGCAGCCACGAGCGCGACGCGTCCGAATATTCGCAGCGCTATCCAGATTCCCATTCCGATGACAGTGGTCACCGCGCCGATCACCGTCATCACTACGTTTTGGATGAAAAATCCGAGTATGAGCAAAACTATGCTCGCATAATTGCAAACGGTAAGAACCCGTGGCGACGGAGCGCCCATTACTGCCCCCCGATCTGCCCAGGCGATAAAGGGAACACGGAAATTTTACGCCCGAGCCGAAGAATGTCAATGGGCGCGAGGGCGTGACCCTGGCGCACTTTCCGCTATTCTGTTTGCGCACTTGTTCATACGTGGTCAACGACGCGCTTGCGGAGCAGGCCGAAGTTGGCTCGCCTGTACAGCTGCCATTTCAGCATCTTCATCCGGTTCACATGTCCCTCGACCGGGCCCCGAATCCAGCTCCGCCCACGACCACACTCACCGGGCGCTGTGTGCGAGTAGTGCATGACTCGGACGGGTGCTTAATCGTCGTGGTCGGTCCGATGGATCCGGTGACACATCGCAATGACTGCTCGGGCGTGCGGTTCGTCCGCGAGCCGCACCGCCAGCGTTTCCTCGGCGAGTCCCGGTGGTAGTGCGAAGGAGAACTTCAGGCCGGCCACGGCGCTCTGCGCGACGTGCGGGAAGGTCCAACGAGGATCGGCCAGAGCCACACTCACGTTTGCCGGGGTGATGTTCGGAAGGAGACGCAAGGACTTCTCATCGACCCGCTGACGGGGATCGACCAGCGCCGGAAGCGATGCTTGTAGAGTGCGGTTGGCGGCGGTGCCGGCCCAGGTCCACCACCGTCCCGAGCCTTCCGACGGCATCGTGAGCACGGAGGCATCCGGATCGACGCTGTCGGCGTAGCCCTGCCGTAGTTCCGTAAGCACCGTTTCCGCGCGTCGGGTCAGTGTCACTCCTGCAGGTACGGCGCCGAGCAGCACTGCGCGCATGCCCTGTGTGATGTCGAAGGACACCCCACCGCCTGTGCCGGACCACTTGGCCTTCCCGCCGCCGTCCACGGGTTCGACGAAACACCGGCGCCGTTGCCAATCGATATGAGTTACCCTCCACGAGCGACCACCGAGCAACAGCACGCGGGGGCCGTCGACCTCTTCGACCAGCAGATCGGTGCCCACGGTGCCGACCTCGTTGCGTCCGGCCAGCACGGTGAACTCGGGAGGGGCGCTGAAGACGGCCGTCAGGTCCGAGAAGTATCGCCGTCCGAATCGGCGCTCGGCCTCGGGTCCGATGTGCAGGAAGCTCCCGTCGCGCTCGAAGAAGCCCTGCGCGCGGAGGAACGCCATGATCTCGTCGGCGTGCTCGTCGAAGATCGGCAGAGAACCCCACCAGTCCCGCCAGCTCCTCTCTCCGAGTCGGTGTTCCTGCAGGCACAGCGCCAGCATCTGTTGCGCCGCGATGTGCCGCGGGGACGGGGGTGCGACAATCGGCTCCACCCATCCGCGCGACCAGCATTCGAGCATGCCCAGGGTGAGCAGTACCTGTTCGTCGTCGACGCCGAGAAACAGACAGTTGCGGGTGGTGCCGGGGCGGCGGCCGGTGCGGCCGAGACGCTGGAGGAACGATGCGATGGTGCGTGGCGAACCGATCTGGATGACGCGGTCGAGGTCGCCGACGTCGATACCGAGTTCGAGGGTGGAGGTCGCGACGATCACCGTATCCCGCGCCTCGGCGAATGCCGCTTCGGACCGGCGCCGCTCGGCAGCCGAGAGCGACGAGTGCGATAGGAAGGTGGTCACTCCCCGTTCGCGCAGGGCCGCACCGAGTTCTTCGGCGCGGCGTCGCGAGTCGACGAACACCAAGCGCTTCTCGCCCTGGTGCAGGGCAGCGATGACTTTGGCGGCGTTGTCGATCGAGCCGACGTAGTCGACGGTGATCTCAGGTGGCGTGGCCGCAGCGGGAACTGCTGGGTTGACTACGCGACGAGGCCGGCCCGGAGTCCCACCCTGCAACCATTGCAGTAGCTCGTCGGGATTGCCGACCGTCGCCGACAGCCCGATGCGCTGCAGGGGACGGCCGGCGATGCGCGCGAGCCGTTCCAGCACCGCGAGGAGGTGCCAGCCCCGGTCGTCGCCGGCGAACGCGTGGACCTCGTCGACGACGACGGCTCGTAGCCCTGCGAACAGCACGCGCGGGTCGACCTTCGTGGAGACAAGCATCGCTTCGAGAGATTCCGGTGTGGTGAGGAGGATGTCGGGGCGGTCCCGCAGGATCCGCTGCCGCGCGGACTGGCCGACGTCGCCGTGCCACACGGCGGCGGTGCGGCCGAGCCACTGGGCGTAAGTGTGCATGCGTGGTTGGAGGTTGTTGAGCAGTGCCCGCAGCGGGCACACGTACAGCACCGACGTGCCCTGCCAATCGTGCTCGGCCATCGCCGAGAGCAGAGGGAAAGCCGCCGCCTCGGTCTTGCCTCCCGCGGTCGGGGCGAGGACGAGGGCGTCCTCGCCCGCGAGGATCGGTTCGACGGCGACGGCTTGAGTGGGGCGAAGGCCGTCCCAACGCAGCGTGTTGACGAGGTGGTACTGGACACCTGGATGGAGAAGCGAGAAGGAAGAGGTCACCGATCATCCCTTGAGCACGCGATATCGCAGGCACTCCGCCGGTCCGTTCTCGACTTCGACGCTGACACCCGTACCACCTTTCACTCCTCGCGGTCACCCTACTTCTCGGTAGCGGGTTCGCCAGGGCTGGATCTACCGACTGTCGCAGGCACAGGTAGGTGACGCCGGCACATAGTCGCCGTCTCGGGCCGTCTGCTTGAGGGCATTTCGCCGTATTCATCCGGAACCGGCTGCATAATCGTCGCAAGCGCAATATCCGCTACGGCGCCGAGTGAGGTTCTGATGTGCAAGTGTGGGAGACCCACTCGTAAGGACAAAAAGTGTCCTGCTTGCCGCGCTCAGGCCAAACGAACAACCG
The DNA here is from genome assembly GCF_002887785.1 of Rhodococcus sp. ENV425. NCBI lineage: Bacteria > Bacillati > Actinomycetota > Actinomycetes > Mycobacteriales > Nocardiaceae > Rhodococcus > Rhodococcus sp. ENV425. The sequence continues at coordinate 28,016 of NZ_PCZU01000118.1, read as the reverse complement.
ATCTGCACAACTCGAAGCAGGAGCGACGACGCAAGTACGAAGAATGGCGTCGTAGTGACCCCTTGAGTTTCGCACGTGACCAGATCAGTTCCACAATCAGCACATTCAGCCGGGACCGCTCACCTGCTCAACTCCGCAGATCACTCATTCCGCTGATGCGGGCAGTCATCCAAGGGTGCAGCGAGTCACAAATCCAACTTCTACACGAAGGCCTGACGCTCTATCCCGATGGCGCCGAGGTCGGGGTGACGCTCCAGCGGGCGATCGAGTTGGAGATCGATCGCGTGGATACGGCGAGGCGCCGACAACGCGCCGGCAGTATCAGGCAGATCTACCAGGGTGGACTTCCCGGTACCGGTAAGTAGTGCATGCTGACTCTCCCCTAGGAGAGAATCTCAGCGCGGAAAGACCGCTTGATCACAGATACGCCTGTTCTGTAGACATCCCGAATGCTCGCATCAATGCGCCACGCAGAGCGTCTAGGCTACCTGGCCGGTTAATTCCTGGAGGAGACGGCGACGGGCCGAAGACAACATGCGCATCTGGCATTACATCATCGAACGAGTGCTTCTTCCACCCGTCCCGAACTACGCTACCCAGCACAAGGACGGATTGGGGATGGTGAATCAGCTCGCTGAAAGACTTGAAGTCATCCTTCCCTCTGATTATCTCGGCGTCGTCAGGATCGAACTTGCTGATCGGGAACGGACACAGGTTCCACGCAACGCACCGACCTCTGTCGATGCCCAGTTCGAGGAACAAATCGAACAGCGTGGCGGCCACCTCGTCGTCGTTGTCGAGCGAGATTAACCGGCCCGTTCCTCGTCTTGGGTCGGCGTCGGCTTGGGGAGCCTTGAGCAGCAGGATCACATCCGCGTCGACACCGCCATACGTCGGATCGAGGTACGGAAGCCTATCGGTGTAGCCTTCGCGCTTGCTGATACGCCAGACCAGTCGGTTCAATTCAAGGACCGAGGAAGCCTGCTTCGCTTGTTCCAACCTCCGCATACGAAGATCCAGATCGGAAAGGGCGCGCGAGCTACTCGGAATCGTGGGACGGTTCATAGATCCAATTCGATGTCGTCTGCTGACAGCGCTTCACGCTCGGCATCGGACAATTCGGTCGTCGCGATCTTGATCTCGTAGTCGGTGTATGGGTCGAAGTCGGGATGCAGCTCGACGACGTCGAGAACATCGACGAGTTTGCGAAGGAACAATCGCGGGGCGATGCCGACGCGGCCACCGAGGTTCCCGGCGACGGCTGAGGCAAAGCGACGCAGGAACTCGTCGTCGACGGTCGACCGCACCCGATCACCTGCGTCGATCCCGGTGAAGAACAACTCGCGCACGCGCCCCCCGAGTTCGACGAGCCGGTCGAGGTCGAAGCCGGTCAGCCGTAGCTGCGGGGCGCGGGGGTTGTCGAACCGCGGATCGCGGGAGAAGTCGGTGTGCAGCCGGTCCGCCAGGGGCGGCAGCAACTTGATACCTTGCCGACCTTCGAAGAACGCCGGGGTGCCCGTGATGAGCATATAGAGCCCTGGGAAGTGCCCGTCGTGGATCTCGTCGATCAACTGACGCAGCGCGTTGAGGGCTTTGGCGCGCGCGTCGGAACGGACTCGCTGCAGTGTCTCCACCTCGTCGAGCACGAGCAACAGGCCGGCATTGCCCGCGTCGGCCAGCACCGCAAGCAATCCGCGGAGAAAGCCGAGGGCAAGGAAATGGTCGAGGTCGCCCTTAATACCGGCGCGGCGCTTCACCGATGCGGCGACGTGCAGTTGGCCGCCGAGCCAGGCCACCAGGGCGTCGGCGCCGTCGTGGTCGTCCTCCTCGACCATGCGACGGTACGCGCGAATCGCCATGGGAAACACGGGGGCTCGTGCGGCGACGTCGGCGAGCCGACGTTCGAGCAACTCCTCTACTCCCACGCCTTGTTGCGCGGCGTCGTCCTCGACGGTGAACAACCACGCGTCGAGGATCGGCCGCAATGCCGACGGGTGGATCGACGCCGTGCGCAGCGATTCGATGCTGCGCCGGTACACGGTTTCCAGTTTGTGCAGCGGAGTGTCGATCTCGTTGATCTGCACCTCGGCTACCGCGAAGCCGCGCTTCATGGCGCGGTCGGCGAGCCAACGTGCGAAGAACGTCTTGCCCGAGCCGTAGTCGCCGCGCACCGCCTTGAACATCGCGCCACCCCCGGCAACAACGCCGAGTTCGGCGTCGAGTTCGGTTTCGAACTTGCCGAGACCGACGGCGAGTTGGTCGAGCCCGTTGGCCGGGACGGTGCCACGACGCAACGCGTCGAGGATCTCCCGCCGCCGACGCGGCGACACCGGCGCCGTCACGACCCGATTCCGAACTGTTCGCGCAGGGCCGCTTCGTCGAGTCCGACGACACCGCCGTCGAGCAGCAGCACCTCGTAGCCCTCGACGTCGAGCACCCGCTTGATCTGCAGCAGCGCACCACCGACGCGGGCCGGGGCGATGCCGAGCAGGCTCGCCGCTTGCGCCGTGGTCAGTTCCCGCGCTGGCGCCGCGAGCAGTGCGGCGAGCAGCGCTCGGATCTGTTCACGCTGCACCACGATTCGACCGGCGAGCCGTTCCTGATCGGCGAACACCGCGGTGGCGATCACCTGGTCGGCGACGTTCACGGTGACGGGGGCCGGTTCGTCGGTGTCGAACAGGGTGGGCGCCGCCTGTTTCGTGGGCGCAGGTGCCGTCGGCGGCTCAGCGGGTGCTGCGATCTGCACTGGGGCGTACCACCACCGCGGTTCGACTGGATCGAGTGCGGTGAGGGTGGCCGGGCGTTCCCCGGTGTGGAATGCGAGGACCGGCACAAGCACCTCGGCGGGTGCCGCTCCCCCGTGGTAACCGGCATTGACCGGTCCGTAACGGACGGTCTCGTCGACGGCGAGCACCACCGTGTTGCTGTCGGTGAGCACCCGCGGTCCGCGCACCACGACCTCGCCGTCCTCGACGTGGGCGAGGTCGCCGTGGGCCCGCTGCCCGTACAGGTTCGCGCGAGCGAGTTTGACGCTGGTGCGCCGCTCGATGATGTGACCGTGATCGGACGTGATGATCACCGCGCGCCCGGCGCGCTGCGCGGCCTGCAGCAGCGCCCGCAGGTGGGTGATGTTGCCGATTCCCCAATCGGCTCCGCCGGGATCGGTGTGATGGAGGGTGTCGTCGACGAAGTTGAGTACCGCCGTGACAAGCGGCCGACCGGTGGTATCGGCGATCGCGTTGGCGACGTCGGTGGCCAAGTCCGCACCCGCGGGCACAGTGTCGAGGGCCTTCTTGTGGAAGATCGGATCGACCCGGCCGGGGGCTGCTTCGAGTCCGGCCGAGCGCAACGCGTCGAGGAATCCGGTGCGTTCGGCGGAGTCGTCGCCTTCACGCAGGTCACCGGTCAGCAACGAGCACCGGCTGCGTTGCGTAAGAGTCGGGAGCACCGCCAGCGCGGCGGTCCGGCGGGAGCCGCCGAGCACCCCGGCTTCGCTCCATCCGTGTTCGGCCGCGGCAGCAGCAAGGTCGGTGGCCGCGGCGATCGACAGCGCGTCGACGACGAGCAGCAGGGTCGGTCGGGCCTTGGCGAGTGGCAGCACCACGGTGCGCAGCAGCTGTTCGACGACCGGCCCGGTGGGGTGTGGCGTGTCGGCGAGCGCCGCGGCAAACCGGCGGTCGTGTCCGCGACGACGGGCGGTGACAGCGTCGATGACAAGGGTGATGGCGTCGGCGAGCGCCCGGTGGTCCGAGCCGCGGTACGCAGCGGCCAGCGCCGCGTCGACCCAGCCGTCGCCGTCGATGTATCGCCGGGTGTGATCGTCGAGGTTTCCGGTGGTGGGGGTGTCGACGGCCAGCCAGCGCAGCAATCGCACGGTGGCCTCGGCGGCGCGGTACGAGGAGGAGGTACGGGCCGAGAGGTGGCGGAGCGTCTGCTGCCACGCCCGTTCGACATTGTCGAGGCCGCCCTGTTTCGGCCCGAACTCGACGGGGTCGCCGGGCATGGCCACCTCGATGGCGTGGGCGAGTGCGTCGAGTCGAGCGGTGAGGCCTTGCGGGAGCAACTCGGAGCGACCCGCAAGGTCGTCGATGCCGAGTTCACGCGCGTGTGCGGCGGCGGACTCGAGTACGGCACGTCGTTCACTGTCGGTGAGCGTGCCGATGACGAGTCCGGACGAGTCGTCGTGCCAGGCGGCGAGGTCCTCGTCCGTGAGGCCGGTCAGCCCGTAGCGACCGAGAAACAGGCCGCGCGCGAGGTCGCTGCCGGGATCCGTGAAGAGGCCGGCGAGCAATCCGAGCGGGACCAGGTCAGCGATGCGCTGGGTCTTCAATAGCGCAGCAACGGGTTTGGCGAGGCGGCCCGCTCGTTCGGCGAGCCACGCGGTGGTGGCGGCGACGAGTTCGGTCCCGCCGTCGGTGCGCAGCCGCTCGAATTCGGCGGCAGCGCCGGGCCGGCGACTCCATTCGAGGACGACGAGCGTGTCGATCTCGGTGGCCGGGTCGTCGGTCATCGCCAGCGCACCCCGAGCGACGGCGGACATCGCGTGCGCGCGGGTGAGGACCCCACCCGGCGCGGGGGTGACCGCGGTGGTGGGGATCGCGGCGAGCAATCCCATCGCGAGGGCACGATCGTTGGCCACCCGATAGAGCGCGGGTTCGACGGTGGTCGCGGAGAACATGGATCGCAGCGCATCCCACGGGTCGGGACTGATGAGACGACCGTCGACGAGATGCGCAAGGACCCCGACACCGAGTTCCGTTTCCTCGATGGGGGTGAGCACGACGAGCCATTCGTCGTGGTTGCGTTGTTCGAGCGCCTCCCACACCGCGAAGGTCGACGGGCACGGCACGACCGTGACGGGCACGCCGTCGTGCACGAAGGCGCCGCCGTCCCATTTCGGGGCGGCACGCAGCCCGAGGACGCCGTTCCGGTGCCGCTTCTCCACGGCCTTCGTGAGCTTGGCGGCGATGATGGGGCGGGTGACGGTGAGGGTGCTCATTCGACCCACCACTTCACGCGCAGACCCGGTCCGTGTTTGGCGAATGCCTTCCGCAACTGGTCGGCAACGGACTTGATGTCATCGATGCCGTGAAGGATGACCGTGTCGGGGTCGGTGACCACGTCCTCCCCGGTTCCGTCCTCGACGTCGTCGCCACCGTCGTCGATGATCTCTTCGTCGTCAATGACGTCCTCGTCGTCTTTGACCTCGGAAACGACCCACTCGACCACGCGGGTTTCCAGCGACTTCAGCTCCGATAGCTGCCTTCCCGGTGTCGAGACCAACTCGCGCAGGCTCTTCAGGATCACCCGTGCGGATTCACCGCGCTCCCCCCCGGTTTCGGCGCCGGCGACGAGGGTCTCGACGAGCTTCCACTGCACGTTGCGCAACGCCCGCGCGTCGTCCGCTGCCTCGGTACGCAGGTTGCCCGCGGTCTCCATCGCGACGGGCAGTGTCGCCGTTGCGAGCAGATCGATGAGCGCGACATTGCCGGCGGTGCCGACGAGCCGGTCACAGAGTTCGACGAGTGCGCGGACCGCACTGATCCGGTCGGTGTCGGTGATGTCCAAGCCCAGCACCCGGTGGGCGTCGGCGAGCCGTTCGACGACCTGCCGCAGATCTGAGGTTCGCTCCCCCGCCTTCACCCGCACCTGCTGGGCGAAGTCCGCGACGTTCGCGCCGGTGAGGTAGGTGCGCGGGATGGTGTAGCCGAACAGTTGAGTCGCGGAGAGACGAGCGGCGTCCCAGGCGTTCTGCTCGGGCAGTTCCTCGGCACGCAGTTCGATACTCTCGCGCATCCGTCCCAGGGCCAGTGCGGGCACCGGGGAGCCGGCCTCGAACCAGGCTCGTTTGCGGAGCAGTGCCCATGCCGCGACGATCAGATCGCGGGCTTCGGGCCGCAAGCCCCATGCGGGGCTGACCGCGTCGATGCGGCGTTGCAGCACGCCGACGGTGACGCGGTCGGTGTCGGCGGCGGCCCGGTCGAGTTCCCCGGCCCAGAACGCGAAGGTGTCTTCCCCGAAGAGGAAGTGGTCTTCGGTGGCCTTGCCGACCTTCAGCGGCCCGGCGACGCGCTGCGCGACCTTACGTTCGGCCCCGGCGGTGGGGACACGGCCCTGTCGGTCGGCGACGGCTTGCTCGACGAAGCCGCGGACGATCTCGTAGTGGCGGGCGGTGATTTCCTCGTCCGGGCTCGGGAACTGCGGGTGGTTCGGGTACAGCGCGGCGAAGGCCTGGTCGATGACCTTGTCGAAGGCATCCTCGAGGTTGAGCGCGGTCGGCAGCTTGGGGCTGAAGTCCTTGCTGAGCGAGACGAGGATCTCGGTGTGGCCGGGGTCGTCGATGAATCGCTTCGGGTCGGGCGCCTCGATGCCGTAGGCCTGTTCGAGGAGCCGTTCGAACGAGTGGAGCGTGCCCCGGTACAGGTTTTCCAGGATGCCGCGGGCCTGCGCGCGGTCCGACGGGGACAGGTGGTCGGTGTTCTCCTGCCAGCGGTCACCGGTGCCGGTGAACAGCCAGTCGAGCTTGACGAGCAGCGCCAGGTCCTGCATCGCCTCGTCGGAGAAGAACTTCGGCAACCACACGATGGTGTGGCGGTCGCCGTCGGCGAGGAGCCGGTCGATGCGGGCGATGTCGTCGGCAGCGGAGAAGTTCTGTTCGTCGAACGGGTAGTCGACGACGAGCCGCCACGTGCCGGGCCGGTTGTCGAAGTTCTGTTCGGGGACCGATGAGGCGTCGCGGACATTGCCGAATACGACGTCGACCTCGCGGCGGGATCCGCGCCAGATCACGGTGCGCGTGGCGCCGCCGGCGAGGTCGTCCTGCTTGGTGTCGACGCCGAGTGCCTTGTGCACGAGGGTGCGGATGAGCACTTTGCGTTTGCCGAGATTGTCTTCGCCGCGGATGCGTTCGAGCACCGAGTTGTAGTCGACGTTGGCGAGCTGCACCCGGATGATCGGGTTGGTGCCCTCGGAGACGGTGATCTCGGGGACGTCCTTGGCCCATTCCCGGACCACGCCGAGGACGACGCGGGCCTCTCCGCCCTTCATGCGGGTCTTGATCGAACCGTGGTTGAGCGCGGCAAGGCGGGAGGCGGTGAGGTCGCGCAGCGCCGGGACCTTGGGGGCGATCGCCGAGAGCAGCAGCGTCTTGGCGATGCGGTCGTGGGCTCGGAACCCGGCGGGCACCGAATCGGGGTCCGTCTCGAGCTGTTCGGCGGTCACCTGGTGGCGGGCGAGCAGCAGCGGCAACAGCTTGTCCTTGTAGAGGTTGGCAGCCGCGGTGAACAGGGTGCCGGCGACGCCGTCGATGGGGTCTTCGCCGTCGACGATGGGCCCGAAGGCGTCGCCGACGGGGATGAGGTCGGCGGTGGTGAGGGTGTCGCGCCGTTCGACGAGCATGCGCTGCATCACCTTCAGGGCGGTGCGGTCGCGCTGCATCACCGATGCCAGTTCCCGCAGGGTCGCCACGAGCGCCGGAGAGAACGGGTAGGTGAGCCGGAATTCGTGTTCGGAGGCGCCGCGGTAGTCCTCGGTGGTGTTCATCGAGTCGCGCAGCACGTCCCACACCTCGGGGCTGCGGGTGACCGAACGGAACGCGTCGTCGAGGACCTGCCGCGCGTGCTCGTCCTTCGGCTGCAGCAATCGGACGTTAGCGACCTCGGCGAGGTTGTCGTTGCCGAGTTCGATGGTGCGGAACCGGCCCTGCTGGTATTGCAGGGCCCGGTCGGATGCTTCCTGTTCGGAGCCGGATGCGCCGGCGTCGGCGAGCCATTTGCGCAGATCCATCTGGCGGGAGATGAACGAGATCAGCGGAATGGGTCGCGGATTGCCGGCTGCTTCGACGAGTTTGGTGATCTTCTGCGATTCGCGGCCGAAGAACTCGCTGCTGCGGACGGAGAAAATCAGCCACAGGATCAGCTCGTCGAGGAACAGCACCACCGCGTCGTAGCCGAGGGACTTGGCGTGTTCGGACAACACCGCGAGGCCGCGGTCGATGTCGATGAAGTCGGCCTGTTCGACGAAGGATGAGAAGTAACTGCGCACCAGCGCGGAGACGAGTTCCTTGCGCAGTTCGCTCTCGGCCGGGGCGGCCAGGGCGCTCTGGTAGCGGTCGTGGGTCCAGCCGTCGCTGAGCACCCCACCCCAGCCGTCGTCGGCGCCGGTGTCCGAGTCGCCGCCGAGGCCGGCGAGGAACTGCTCGTCACCGATGCGTTCGCGCAGATTCTCGGCGTCGGCAAGCAGCGTGTCGGAGACGTGCAGCGCGGGCAGCGGCGCTTCCGGGTGCAGCCGAGCGATCTGGCGCACGTAGCCCTGGAAGATGGCCTGTTCGAGGGATCTCGCGCCGATGAGGTGGTAGGTGAGACGCAGGATCTTCTTGCCGGCAAGTTCGCCGTCGTAGCGGCCGGTGAGGTCGCGGAACCGGTCGACGCGCAGCGCCGGATGGTTGCCGAGCAGCGCGTAGAGCACGGCCATGAAGTGCGACTTACCGGAGCCGAAGGAGCCGGCGAGGTAGGCGCCGCGGGAGGTGTTCTTCTTGATCGCGTCGGCGATGAGAGCGATCGCGGAGACGAAGTTGTCCTTGAGCGAATCGGTGAGGACGTAGGCGTCGAGGGTGGCGCGGATGTGCGCATCGTCGTCGGTGCTGTCGGTCAGCCGCAGCACGTAGTCGTCGGCGCCGATACGTTCGGGGATGTCGATGACGTCCCGCAGCAGGATGCTCACGCTTCGCCTGCCCTCCTTCGTGGTCCTCGTGATGCGGCGGCCATAAAGTGGGGTCGCTGCGGGTCTCATCCTGCCAAAGAACAGCGACAGCCCGAGCCTCGCCCGTCCGCGCGTCGCGCTGCCGAGCAGGCGATCGACGGACGCACACACCCCGCATCGGTCCCAATTACCGGTCACGTGCGGGATTCCCGTGTGTCCGACGCACCCGACGAAGAAACCGTGAGCTCCCAGCTCGATACCGACTACTGAGAGTGGGCCGAGCAGCTGCCGGAGGATCAGCGTGCAGCACTCGTACGGTGGCAACGCGCGGACGTCCGCTTCTACCGGCGTATCCAGAACCTGCTCCGAAGCGGTGTAGACGATCCCGAAGCCGAAGAGGTTGCGGAGCTGTTGCTGGATGCGATCGCCGCCGGGCGGCTCGCGACGGACATCACCGCATGGCGCGGACTACGTAACGTATCCGCGCTGTTCGAGGTGGACGTTGCCGGCCTGAGTTCCCTGATTGGACACGAAGTTCGTGCCGACGGCTTGTTGGCTGTCTCGATCGCACGGTCGGTTGCCGTCGACGAGTTCACCAGGCCCCCGTCCGCCGACGGTGCAGGCCTCGTCCGCGCCCGGATTCCTCGTGGCACGCCCGCAGCGTGGGTGAAACTGGTCGGAGCGGCCGAGATGGAGTATCAGCAGGAGCTGTTGCTTTCCGACGGTCACCACCTGCGGGTTCTCGATGTGGCCTACACTGGTGACTTGCCGATTGTGGACGTGGAGGTGATCTGACCGTGCCGATGAGCAACGATCGCTTGGTCGACGACAGCGTCTTCTCCCGTTCGACAGATTCCCGGCCCGCACCCCAGTTCACGACCTCGTTGATCACTCAACTCGGCCTCGCTCGCGCGTCCGCGGAGGAGAAGGAGCAGGGAATCGCTCGATGGCTGAGCGGCCATCACCCGTCCGAGAGGCTGAGAAAGAGCTTGATTCGAAGCGGATACAGGCACCTTCTCCATCTGAACGCGTGAGATCCCGATCCACCATCTCCCTTACCTGGGTGTGGTTGCCACGTGAGCTCGGAACACCAGCTCGACACGCTCCCCCTTCGGCGGCACCGCCAACCGCTCGGCCAACCCCTCGTAGCCGAATTCCCGGACGAGGCGCTTAAGGCTCTCACTGAAGTGCGCCCAGTCCTCGGCATGGACCGGCACGATCACGGCGTCACCCAGCACCCCGGCGGCCAGTACGGCAGTGCGGGCATTCACCGTCAGGTCGGTGTCACCGAAACGCCCGACATTGGCCGCGCCGACGAAGAGCACCGCGATGTCGATACGCCCGACCCTGGCGGCGATCTGTTCCACCACAGCCACCGACGCGTTGTCTCCCGAGATGTAGATCGTGGGCAGCCCCACAGGGCGCAGCACGAAGCCGGTCACCTCCCCCACCACCGGCTCGCATCACTCAGGCCCGTGCAGCGCCGGCACCGCCAGGATCTCGACGCTGCCCCACCCGGCAGCGGATGGCGACGAGCAGTCCACGTCGGCAGGCCGGTGACACCGTCGGCACAGCCTGACGCAGCGACCGTCGAGAGCACCAGCTGGATTTCTGCGAGCAGTGCTCGTCCGGAGTCGTCGAGGTTGTCGACAGGCTGGTCATGGGAGAGCAGCACCAGATCCACGCCCCAAGTCGGCGGCCGCGACGCCTTGCCGCTGAGCTTGCCGCAGCGCAACAACAACCGTAGCGGGTGTCGCCAAGCCGGTGAACCACGTTCCGTACGCGCCCCACTGGCCCCCACCCCAACCCCGTGCGTGTCCGATGCCCGACGACACGCAGAGGTCGGAACCATCAGGCGCCGACTGCGCCACACGCCCCACGATACGAACGCGTGTTCGAGTTGACGCTTCCCGGCCCTCGTGGGACCATCCCTGCACCGGCCTGACTACAGGTCGACCCCGGAAGGTGCTGGAACACCAACCGGGGTCTGGGCACACGACAGATTGGGACTGTCATGCACCGTACGGTGGATTCTATCCACACGCCCCGCAGAGGCGTGCATCAGCAACAGGCCGCGAGCGCGTTCCGCGCCGGCCGACACGTCACCTCGCCACCAGGTTCCCTTCCAACGCTGTGACCTTCCAGCCCCTCGATCCCGCGACCAGCGGTCCGATCGAGAGGCTGGAGGTGTTTCCTCGCCTGCCTCGGCGTGCGCGCGGGCCGTTTCGGTAACCACGGCACATCGAGGCGGGCGGCGTCGCTCGTCTCCCAGAGTCCGACGTCAGCGCATCGACGCTGCGAACCGGGGGGCCATTCCCGCGGTTCGAAACCGACTGGGCACCAGTAACCCTCGTCTCCACAGCTGGTGGTGGAGCACCTGATCGAACGGGTCGACACGAACGGTCGGGTCCAGCGCAAGCCGCACGTCCTCCGCGACGTGGGGCTACGAGTGCTGGCCGAGATGGTCTATCGGGGCATGGCGACCGGGCAGCGGTGGGGAAGGGGCCGAAGCAACCTCAGGGACCCGTAGGGTCTCCGATCGGTTGGGCGCAGCCGCCCGCAGGGCGTCCTCTTCGATGCCCTTCCCGGACCACATCGAAAGCCGCTGCGGGAGAATCGAGTCCGTGCCCACCGCCTCCGGTGACTTCGAGCTGACGATGGACGAGCTGCGAGTCGTCGCCCGCTACGTGACCGAGGCCGCCAAGGAAGTCCTGCCGGCCTTCGAAGACGCCGTGCCCGACCCTCCCCGCCTGCACGCAGCCATTCACGTGGCATGTCAACTTGAGGTCGGCGGCGTCGTCCGGCCTCTCACATCCCGTGCCAGCAAGCAGCGATCCATCTTGGAGGCCGTCACAGACGCCCGCACACCGGAGCGCCGCTACTGCGGCCGACGTGCTGCTCCGAGCGACCTGAGCAACCGGGACGCACCTGATCGAGCTCAAGGACCAGTCCGTATTCGATGCCGTGAGCCTTGACGTCGCCTGACCGCGTCGGGCGATTGACCGAGGCCACGCACTGGATACATGGTCGCCGCGCCAGATGTCGCTCGGGCCGGCGCACAGTCCACTCGACGGATCCAGGCTAATCCCATGGGGTAGTGCTGAATCCAGCCGCGCGGAACTCCTCCTTAGCGCGCATGACGTACTGGTTGACCTGTTGACGCAAGGTTTCCACGAAACTGACGGCATCTCGTTTGGCGTCTTCGGCGGTATAGGGCGCATACCCGATGTACGCGCGGAACGCGTCGATGAACTGTTTCAACTCGTCCGTGGCCGACTTGAACGCTAGTGCTTTCGCGAGCGGTTCAGTAACAGTCTGGAGAAGTGCGGCCATCGCGGCGTTCAACCGCGTTGCAGGGGTGAGTACCTCAGGTGGGGCGACCATCTGAAGCGAATTGAAGGCACGCGCCAAAGCCTTGAGGTTCCGTGTCTGATCGGCTGCAAAGAGAATTTTCCGCGCCGCATTTTCGTCGGGCAGACCAGCCGCGGTATCAAAAGCGTCCTTGACAAGATTGAACAGACCGTCAGTGTCGAGGGCTTCATCGAGAGCTACTGAGCACGTCTGTGCGTATGTGGTCGCTGCCTCGAGGACGAGCTTGTCGTACTCCTTCTTCCCCTCGGCCGCACGGCGATTCTCCTCGATTTCGTTATCGAGCTGCCGCTTTAACTTTTCAAGCTCCACTTCGTGTGCTCTGCGCTCTTCCGCAAGTTGGCAGTCATGATTGAGCTTCAGAGCAGTCACTTTGTCTTCTTGTGCGGCCTTACGTCGATCGCTAGAACGCAACGAGAAGGCTGCAATACCCGCGCTGATCGTGCCGGCGACAACGGTTCCAGCTCCAGCACCCCACCAGAAGCTTGACTCCGTCATGAAGTCAGAGAATGCGCTCATATCGGGCAACCTACCAACAACCCCGGACAAGTGGAGAGCACCTGGAACGGGCCTTCCTCGCCCTCCGGCGTCCATGACGACGGATCATGACTGGAGCACTCGTGCTGCTCCAAGTACAGATGCAACAGGTCGACGGGCTACCACCGGTCGATCCCACGGTCGGAAGCAGGATGATCGAGCAGGCTCGACGGCGCGCAACGCCGAACCTGATTGCTGTATTCGACCGCAATCCCCTCGCCACGCATCGCCATCAGGTTGCCCAACTCATCAGTGCATCGGATCGCACTCTACGCACATCGGTCGGCACCGGAAGTCAAACGCTCCTCGTCTGCCGGATCGAATCTCAAGGCGCCGTCTCGCTGGTGGGCGCAGGTTCAGCGAGATCGTGCGGAAGAACACAATGACGCCGCTTATGCCCGGTCAGCTTCCTTCGCAGCCTTCTTGGCGATGCGACGTCCACGGGTGGACGCCGGGGGCCGCCACGCGGCAAGATCCTCGGTGGTGACGCCGAGATCGGCGCTGTGGGAGCGCAGCACCTCCTCGATGGTGTCGGCTACCGATTCGCCGTACTCCGGGTCGATTTCGCCGTGCCACTGCCGCACCCAGGGCAACAACTCCGCCAGACCTGCCAGCATCGGGATCAGCTTCTCGGGGTTCTCCTGATCCCAGCCATCGGTGGCTACACGTTCGTCGACGAGACTGGCGAGGGCCAAAGCCTGTTCGGCGTGGTCCCAGCCGGCCCAACCGAGAAGCATGGTCGGGTCGGTGTCGCGGTTCGCGTTCGGATACGAGATGAACCGTTCCTTCGGCATGTCGAGCTTGCCGCGCCGCGACCAGTACGAACTCTTCACAAAGTCGGCAGGCTTGTACTTGGGCGGCACCGGGATCGGGCTATCCAGCTTCTCCCCCGCATCCTCGCGATGCTGAAGGTCCCAGGTGTGTTCCCATGCTTCTCGTTTGATGAGGCCCGAGGGCTTGTAGCGCAGCGCGGCGAGGTAGGGCACCACCTCCTCGTCGAGGAGCTTCGCAAGCGCGGTCCCCGTGGACACCTCGGCATTGCCGGCCCACAACCGCAGCACCCGACGGAAATCCTCGTCGCGGTCCAGCTTGTCGGCAAGTTGCGCGACGCTGCGCGGCGTGGGATGCCCGTCTTCGAACCACAGGTCGCGGTTCTCGACGCGGTCGAGTAGCCAGTCGCGCAGGGCTTCGGTGACGCGCTTGTCCCACGGGTCAGTGGCCCACCGCCTCTTGTGCTCGGGTTTCTCCAACAAGCGGATGTGAGGGTTCGACGCGATGACGTCGAGCCGCTGCTGAATCAGGTCGCGGTAGTCGGCGGGCAGGTGGGCAGGGATCTCGGTTGTCGGGGTGGAGCGGTGACGCTCGAACCACGCCGTGTGCTCACCGTTCTCGACGGCACGCGCGAGTGCGATCTCGAACGCACGCTCGCCCAATGCGATTCCAGGCAGTTCACCGGTGTAGGTGAGATCCTCGTCGATGAGCCCGTAGAGACGGTAGCACTCCCAGTCAAGTTCTTCCTGGTGCGCGATCATCAGCGCGCGGACGTGCTCGGACTCCTCGTGCGCCACATCGAGTGGGTTGATGGTCGGAACCTCGTTCGCGGCGACAGCGGCCGGGGCGTGGGCAGCGAGTTCCTGCGCGAGGGCGTCGAGGGAGCGCGCGCGATCCAGCGGGAAGGACGACGGGAGCGGGAAGTCCCTGAGGGTGGTGCCGTTCAGCTGGTAGAAGTTTTCCCACTGGTCCAGAGTGGTTCGCGCACCGCTGTTATCGACCGTACTGCCCTTGTTGTGGCACTTCTGCTTGAGCCAGAAGCACGCCACCGAACTGTTCAGCACACCGAGCACACGCAGGTGGTCGTCCTCGGTTGCACCCTCCGGCAACTTGATCACCGGCGCGGTTTGTTTGAACACCTTGCCACCGCGGTCCAGGACGAAATGGTTGTGGGTGGCTACTTCGGCGAAGGTGATGGAGAGGGGGGTCCGGTACCGGTCCTTGAAGAACATCGAGTACTCGAACCATGTGAGCCCACGTTCGAGTTGTGACTGCCCAAGGTTGATCCGAAGTGACAGCACCGCCTTGTTCGGCCAAAGCGCCCGTTGCGCAGCCTCGGAAAGCTCAGCATCCAACGTTTGCTCGTTGTAGGGCCACAGAGCTGCTTCCGCTGGTGCTACAGACCACTCCCGAACAACGTCCCCTTCAACGACCGAACGTTGGTGCATGGCGCTGATACGTGCCCGGTCGAGTGCATCCTTGCCGAGCATGAAGGCAGAGTCCTCTGCCGTGACCGCGCCGAAACCGATCTCACGCACACGCGACCGAAGCTTCGAGACTCCAGCGCCCTCAACTCGTTCGAGAAGGTCGACCGCTCCACCCCCTGAGAGGCTCCACGGGTGTCCTTGCAGTGCAGCTCGATCCAAATCAGCCACACTGATCCAGGCGTCATCGAATCCTGGATCATCAATGTGCTCGACAATCGCAGACCACACCACGCCCTTTGAGGGGTCGTCCGGTCGGCCCGGTTCACCTCTCACTCCCAGCACCGCTCGAACGGTCTTCGCGACAGGCGACCGGTTCCGTCCTACCAAAATGACCGTGGGCGTGCCATGACCCGGGATGTACGCGCCCGAAGTGTCGATCACTCGCCGAAGATCACGGAGGACGAGGAATTCTTCGATCAGTTTGGAACCGAACTCTCGCTTCATGAACGAGTTCGACGTGATCTGCCCGACCCAACCGGAGCTCCCGTTTGAATCACTCTTGGCCAGGTCGAAGAACAGTTCCATGAACGGCACTGTCAGTGCGTACTTGCGGTGACATGTCGAGTAGAGGGTTCGGTACGTTTGGTTGAGCGCCTTGTCCTTGACAGTGATATACGGCGGATTACCCACCACCACATCGTGTTCCCGCTGCAGGATCGCCTTCAACGCGTCCGCGTTTTCCGTCGCGTATGCCATCTGTTCGGTGCCCGTCGACCACAGGTCGTCACTGATCGCCTGCTGCCGCGCCCCCCACAACAACGAGTCACCGGCCGCGAGATTCAGTTCGATATCGATCATTTTCTCGATCGACTTGTCCCCACTCGCATCCAACGCCGCCACCATCAACCGGAACCGCGCAATCGCCACCGCGAACGGGTTGATGTCCACCCCATACACCGACGCAAGTGCCTTCTGCACCAACACCCGCGAGCCCAGTGCCGGCGCTTCCCGCTGCCACCTGTCGAGCAACCGACGGAACGCACCGAGGAGGAAGTGGCCCGACCCACAGGTCGGGTCGATCACCGTGAAACCCTCAAGATGTCGCTCGGCGAGCGCCGGGTCGAGAGTCTGGTCGAGGATGAACTCCTCCACGAACTCCGGGGTCTGCAACAACGCGTAAGTCTTCTTCGCGAACTCCGACAGGTCCTGATACACGTCACCGAGGAATCGGGTGTCCACGCCAACGAAGCCCCACAGCGGCTCGCCGGAAGGGTCCTTGTCCCACCAGAATTCGAGCAGCGCCCGCGCCGCATCACCGGACGGTGCCACCTGGCGCAACGGCGAGTAGTCGTCGACCAGGCCGCGGGTGGCTTCCATCATCCCGAAGTGCGCGATGATCGTTTCGAGCCATTCGCGGTCGGTGTGCTCCGGGAATTCGGTGAAATAGGCACGGCGGGCGTCGAGGGCCTGCTGGCGCGCGTCGGCGTCCGGGCCGCCGATCCACGCCTTTGACACCAGTACTTGGTCCTCGCAGTAGCGGGCGAACACCGTGAGCAGCACCCACGCGACCGCGGCCTGCGTCACGCGTTCGTCGCGCCACGCCTGCCACGACGCCGCGGTGCGCTGCGCCGTGAGCGCCGCGGTGTGCTCGGCGCGCCACCGCTCCCCCACGCCCGCCTGCCGGGCATCGACATCCGAGCCGTCGACGCGCGCACGCAGATCGTCCTCGAGGACGGTGACCTGCCTGCGCAGCGCGTTCACCAACTCGGTCGCGGAAAAGTCCGCCATCACACCTTCTCGCTCTCCACTGCCTCGGTCTTCCCGACCGAGTACGTCAGAAACTGTCCACCCGGAGAACCCAGCTGGATCGGCTCGCCGTCGATCACCGCACCGCGCACCCCGCGCATCTGCGGCAGCACCACCCACACCGGCCGCCGCCGCGGCGCCGAGAGGTCGGCCAACCGCGCCACGAGGTCGAGGTAGCCGTACCGGGCCAGTGGCGACAATTCGGTGAGGACCAGCGGCGTCGCCAGCACCCCATCGTCGAACACCTCCGCCTCGATACGGGCACACACCCGCGGCATCACCTGATCGAGCACCGCGCGCAGACCCCGCGCATCGCGGCTACCAGCCTCGGCGGCGTCGGCGCTGCGGATCAGATCCCAGGACACACCCTTCTCGGCCGCGAACGCGCGCATGGCCTCGACGATCTCGCCGGTCACATCCACCAGGTCACCGTCGTGGGATGCGGCGAGGTCTGCCGCGACCTTTTGGTGGTCGCCGGGGCGATGCACCGTCACACCGAAGGCGAGGAAGCCGTTCTCCCGCAGCGATGTCGCGACGAGCGATCCGCGCAGCGAGCCACCACCGGCGGCGGCACCCGCGATGTCGCCGACGGGTCCGGTGTAGGTGGCGGTGCGGGTGTTCAGACTGGTTTCGCTGGCGGGCGTGACTTGCTCGTAGCGGTATCCGGTACCGTCCCATGTCAACCCGAGGCCTGCGCGTTCGATGTGCGCATCGAGAGCCGGGCGGCCGGGCAGCCGGTCGAGTTCCGGGAAACGAGCCGCCACACGGGCCCGCACCTCGGTGGGCGAGAGCGCCTCGGTCTGCGCGAGACCGGCGAGGGCGATCCGCAGCGCGTCGGACGGACCGAGATTGCGTCGATGCAGTTCACCACGACCCGACACGGCCGCGTACCGGGAGATGGCTGCGGCCAGGCGGATCAACCGTGCATCCGACGGAAGCGGCACCTGGACATCCGGCCCCGCGGCGCCCTTGTAGGCGCGGGTGAAGGCCGCGCGCAGATCGCGAGCGGCGGTGCTGACGCGCACCACCTCGGATGCCGGGGTGGATGCCATCAGGTCGTCGGCGCGGCGCCCGGCCGCTTCGGCTCCGGCGAGCAGCAACTCGTCCTCGGCAATGAGGGCGAGGCGTCCGGCGTGACGGCGCCGCACCCAGCGGCGGGTGCCTTCCGCGGTTTCGTGTTCGGTGAGCCGGTCGAGGGCGGCACGCAGCAGACCCGCGGCGGCGCGTTCGGCGAGGCGCGGTGCCACGGCATCGGACGGCGACGCAGGCGGTTGCGGCAGTCGCCCGCGGATCTCGGCGGTGAGGGTGGTCACGGCTACCACCCCGCCGGAGTCGCGCAGTACCTGTTCGGCGACGGCGATCAGTTCGTCGAGCAGTTCACGGGTGGCCGGGTTCTCCGCCCAGTCGGCCTGCAATTCCTTCAACAGTTGGTTGCCACGCGGGCTGGTCTTCTTCAGCGCGGAGGCCAGTTCGTTGCCGGACGCGAACGCGTCGAGGGTGCCGGTGGTGCCGAGCAGCAGTTCCGCGGCCTGGCGCCGGGTGCTGGTACGGCCCGTCGCGACGGCGGACAGCAGCAGCGCCACGGCCTCGTCGAGGCCGAGCAGCCCCTGGGTGCTCGCGGGCTTCGTCGCAGACCGGCCGAGTTCCTTGACCCAGCCGCGGTGCCGGTCGCGGATCTCAGTGCGGGTGGCCTTCGCTTCC
>NZ_PCZU01000118.1:0-9676 GCF_002887785.1 Rhodococcus sp. ENV425 | reverse complement strand
CGGGTGGAGGCGAGCGCCACCAGTTCCCCGACCGTGGTCACCTGAACAGCCGCGAGCGCCGACACTGCGCGGGCACTCAAACCGGCCGCGGCGAGTGCCGTTGCGGCCTCGACCTTGTGAACCGGTTCGGGGGCAGCGTCGAGGTCGGTGAACGCTCGACGCCACGCGCGCAGCATGTCTTCGGCGGTGTCGGGACGCGCGGCGGCGTCGCGGGACAGTGCCGAGGTGAAGAACGCGATGAGCGCGGCGGCGACCGGCATCTCGAACATGGCCGGGTCGACGGTGACGTCGTCGTCGACGGTGGCCGGGTTCGCCTGCGGGTCGGGTCCGTACTGCGGGGCGGTGCCGGTGGCCATCTCGAACAGCACCACCGCGGCGCCGTAGCGTTCGGCGGCGGTGTCGTACTGGCGGCGGCCGCCGGCGCCGAGGAACGGGTCCAGGTACGGCGGGGTGCCGGCCTCGATGTTGCGGGGGTCGACCCCGGCCATCGAGAAGTCGAACAGTCGCAGGTGCGTATCGGCGCGCGAACTCGACTGGTGCACACCGAGATTCGACGGCTTGAGGTCACGGTGGGTGACGCCGGCGCGTTCGAGGGCGATCAACGCCTGCAGCAGGTCGGTGCCCCAGCGTTCGAGCAGGTCGATCGACAGCCGGCCGCCCTTGGCGGCCAGCTCCTCGGCGAGGGTGGTGCGACCTGCGTCGTGCACGACCAGCGCGGTGCGCCCGCCGACGTGCTCCTCGGAGGCGAGCTGGACGATGCGCGGATCGTCGAGTTTCGCGAGCACCTGCGCTTCGGCGTGCAGGCGGGCGGCGGCTTCGTCGTCGCGGGCGACCTTGAGGACCCGTTCGTGGTCGCCGGCCTTGCGGTCGACGACGAGGATGCCCACCGCGGTGGAGCCGGCGCCGAGGCGGCGCTTGTAGACGAAGCGGCCGTCGCCGAGTTCGTCACCGGGCTTGGCCTCGAGCGGGTCGGTTTCGCCTTCCGCGCGGAACAGCTCGCCACGAACCTGTTCGAGGCGGTCGAGGAACTCGGCGACGGTGGCGATGCGCTCCGCCGGGCTGGGATCAGTGGCGTCGAGGACGAGTTGCCGCAGCACCGACGGCACCTGCGGCAGTTCCACGGCCAGGTCGAGGCCGCCGTCGCGGCGCAGCCGGTCGAGCAGTTCACCGCGTTCGGTGGCCGGAGAGACTCCACCGCTGAGCAGATAGAAGGCCAGCGCGCCGAGCCCGAAGACATCCATGCGGGCCGGGTCGGCGGGGCTGGCGCCTTCCGGGGCGGCGAACAGGCGGGCCTGGTCGCTCAGCGCCCCCGCCATGAGACTCAGTGGGCCGGCGGACAGGCGGGTGACGCCGGTCTCGGCGTTGGCGGGCAGCACCCCGGCGGTGTCCCAGTCCGTGACCTGCGGTTGCGGACCGGCGGCGCGGTCGCGCACGACGACCGCGCGCGGATTCAGGGTGCGGTGCACCACCCGATGCCGGTGCGCGTAGTGCACGATCTCGGCGATCTGAGCGATGAGTTCGAGCTGCTGCTCGAGCGTGAGCGCGGTCCGGTGGTCGGCGAGCCACAGGTCCAACCGCAGTTCGTCCTTGGACTGCAGGAACACCAGGCCGATGCCGAGTTCCTTGTCCTTGACGACGTCGACGGGCACCTGCAGGCCGTCGTGCTTGAGCCGCGACAGCAACTTGTATTCGTGTTCGACGCCGCGCGCCCGGGCATGTTCCTCCGCGGAGGTGGCGCCGGGTTTGGGCAGGTAGAAGCGGATGCGCGCTTCCCGTTCCATGTCGACGTGGTGGAAGGCCGGCCAGTCCTGCCAGCCCTCGCCGTCGCCGAAGGGCTGTTCGTCGATCACCCACGAGCCGAGTTCCCGCTGCCGACGGGGTGCGAGTCCGATCGCGGTCATCAGATCGCGGATCAGCAGGGATTTCTCCTCGCTGACCGGCTCGTGCTTGGACGGCGCGAGCAGGCGCTCGCCGATGCCGGGCAGGCCGCTGCGGCGTTCGTTGCCGTCGAGGCCGTACAGGTTGATCGCGGAGCTGGCCGGCAGGGCGCACCGGAGGTCGGGGTGGTGCAGGAACACCAACTCCTGCACGAACGGGATGACGCCCTTGAGGTTCTTCTGCCCGGTCTTCTCGGCCAAGCGGTCCTTGAGCAGCGACGAGAAGTACTGGGCCTTCTTGCGGGTGAGCAGCAGCGGCGAATCCTCGGACCGGTAGCCGCCACGGCTCCACACGTGGTCGTTGCCGCGCAGCGTGCCGCTGTAGTACTTCAGTTCGATCAGGTAGAGGGTGTCGCGGCTCAGAACGAGCAGATCCACCTCGTGCCAGCGACCGCGGTTGTCGCGGAACTCGAAGTTGGACCAAGCGCGGAAGGGCGGGGCATCCGGCAACAGGCTCTTGACGAAGTCGAGGCCGAGCTTCTCATGCTCGAACTGCGAGGGACTGATCTCGACCCAACGGTCACTCTGCACCTGGTCCCGCACCTCTCGATCTCATCCGTCACCCATGTATAGAGAGTCGAGTGTGCGCATCTCGTTGTTACGCCTCGGCGTGTCGCGACGAGATGTGCACACTCGAAATGCGTTCTATCGCAGCGGGATGCCGAGCAGGGCGTCGACGGCGTCCGCGAACGCGGCGGGTGCCGACGGGTCGTCGCCACCGCGCTCGACCGCGAACTTCGCCCACGCATCCAGTGCGTCGAGGGCCTTGGGCGTGTCGAGGTCGTCGGCGAGGTGCTGGCGCAGCCGGGCGACGGTGTCGTCGACCGAAGCCGCGGACGGCAGCGCCGCGGCGTCGCGCCACAGGGCGAGGCGGGCCTGGGCGTCGGCGAGGACCTGATCGGTCCAGGCGCGGTCGGTGCGGTAGTGCCCGGCGAGCAGGCCCAGACGGAGGGCGGCGGGGTCGACGCCCTGGCCGCGGAGCTTGGAGACGAACACGAGGTTGCCGCGGGACTTGGACATCTTCTCGCCGTCGAGGCCGATCATCCCGGTGTGCACGTAGTGCCGGGCGAAGCGGCGGTCGCCGGTGACTGCCTCGGCGTGGGCAGCGGAGAATTCGTGGTGGGGGAAGATCAGGTCGCTGCCGCCGCCCTGGACGTCGAAGCCGCTGCCGATGCGGTTGAGGGCGATGGCGGCGCATTCGATGTGCCAGCCGGGGCGGCCGTCGCCGAACGGGGACGGCCAGGCCGGTTCGCCGGGCCGCTGCGCGCGCCAGAGCAGGGCGTCGAGCGGGTCGCGCTTGCCGGGCCGGTCGGGGTCGCCGCCGCGTTCGGCGAAGAAGTGCTCCATGGTGGCGCGGTCGTAGCCGGATTCGTAGCCGAACTGCTCGGTGGCGTCGGCGCGGAAGTACACGTCGGGGTATTCGGCGTCGTCGACGATGTACGCGGCGCCGGAGGCGACGAGTTTCTCGACCAGTTCGACGACCTCGCCGACGGATTCGACGGCGCCGATGTAGTCGCGGGGCGGCAGGACGCGCAGCGCCTCCATGTCCTCGCGGAACAGGGCGGTCTCGCGCATGCCGAGGACGATCCAGTCTTCGCCGTCGCGGGCGGCCCGTTCGAACAGCGGGTCGTCGACGTCGGTGACGTTCTGGACGTAGTGCACGTCGTGGCCGGCGTCGCGCCACACGCGGTGGACCAGGTCGAAGGCGAGGTAGGTGGCGGCGTGACCGAGGTGGGTGGCGTCGTAGGGGGTGATGCCGCAGACGTACATCGTGGCCGTGGGGCCCGGGGTGACGGGGCGGACCGCGCGATCGGCGGTGTCGTACAGCCGGAGCGGGGGGCCCTGACCGGGGACGGACGGGAGCGCGATGTCGGACCATGACAGCATGCGCACGAGCCTAGTAGAGGGCGCGGGCGGCTCCGGACGGAGGCCGGGTCCTCAGAACGCCGGCCAGGGGATGCGCCGCTCTCCGACCGGGCGGGGCATGACGGGGCGGCGGAGCAGGGCGCCGACGCGGCCCCGCAGGGCGGCGACCTCGCCGGCGGTGATGTGGGTGCCCAGCCGCTGCCCGAGTTCGCCGTCGAGTTCGCGGGCGAGTTTGTCCAGGTCGACGAGCAGCGACGGGTCGACCTGGCTGCCGGCCCAGCCCCACAGCACGGTGCGCAGCTTGTTCTCCCGATGCAGGCAGATGCCGTGGTCGACGCCGTACACGCCGCCGTCGACGCCCTCGAGGGCGTGCCCGCCCTTGCGGTCGGCGTTGTTGAGGATCACGTCGAGCACGGCCATGCGCTGCAGTCGCGGGTCGTCGGCGTGGACGAGGACGACGTCGGTGCCGTCGAGGTCGCGGGCGCGCAGGACGGGCAGCCAGCCGGGCGGGACGGCGTCGATCGGGCACAGGTCGACCAGGTCGAGGCGGCCGGGCGGGTCGGCGGGGTCGGGGGTGTCGATCCACCGCTGCACCATGCCGGTCCCGAAGGGTCCCTCGCGCAGCACGGTGGTGGGGATGACGCCCCAGCCGAGGGCCTCGGAGACGAGGTAGGAGGCCACCTCCCGGCCGGCGAGGGTGCCGTCGGGGAAGTCCCACAGGGGCCGTTCGCCGCGGACGGGCTTGTACACGCAGCGCACGGTGGTCGCGTCGAGGGTGGCGTCGCACACCAGGGTGGCGTTGCTGGCGTGCACGACGCGGCCGACCACGGTGAGTTCGCCGTCGGTGAGCACGGTGCGGACGTCGGGGCTGCCCACCGGCTCAGGTCTCCTCGCCGAGCCAGGCGGCGGGATCGAAGCCCTCGGTGCGCAGGTACCCGTTGGTGCGTACGCAGATGTGGCCGCCGCCGACCGGTTCGCCGCACAGCGGGCACGGGGTGCGGCCGGCGGCGACGACGAGTTCGGACCGGGCGGCGAATTCGCGGGCCTGCTGGGGGGTGAGGAAGACGCGGACCGCGTCCGGGCCCTCCTCGGCGTCGTCGAGGACGACGGACTCGTCGACTTCGGTCTCGGTGACGGCGAGCAGCTCGACGACGACGTTGCCGCTGTCGGCGTCCCAGCCCAGGCCCATGGTCCCGACGCGGAACTCCGCGTCGATGGGGGTGACGAGCGGACTGATGTCGACGTCCGCGTCCTCGGGCAGGTCCGTGCCGAAGCGGCGGTGCACCTCCTCGAGCAGCAGGCCCATGCGGTCGGCGAGGATCTGCACCTGCTGCTTCTCGAGCATCACGCTCACCACCCGGGAGGCGTGCACGGCCTGCAGATAGAACACCCGGTCGCCGGGTTCACCGACGGTGCCGGCGACGAACCGGTCCGGGGTCCGGAAGACATGTATCGCGCGGGCCATCGCACCTCCTCGTTGTCGAATCCATCCGGTGTCGCTCTCCCATTATCCGCCGCGGGGACCGACCTCCCCGCCCGGCACGGGCGCCGGTTGCGCCGGCGGCGCGAGCCCGGACAGGTCCGAGCCGGTGTCGTTGACGCGCAGCACGAACGGGCGGGTCTCGGTGTAGCGGACGACGCTGAGGGAGGCGGGCTCGGCGACGATGCGCTGATAGCCGTCGAGGTGCGTGCCGAGCGCGTCGGCGAGGACGGCCTTGATGACGTCGCCGTGGGTGCAGGCGATCCAGACGACGTCGCCGCCGTGGGCGGCGGCGAGGCGGCCGTCGTGTTCGCGGACGGCGGTGACGGCGCGGGCCTGGACCTGTGCGAGGCCTTCGCCGTCGGGGAACACCGCGGCGGACGCGTGCTGCTGGACCACCTTCCACAGCGGTTCTTTCAGCAGGTCACCGAGTTCGCGGCCGGTCCACTGCCCGTAGTCCACCTCGACGAGGCGGTCGTCGACGAGGGGGGTCAGGCCGCGGTCGGCGGCGAGGGGGGTCACCGTCTGGCGGCAGCGCAGCAGCGGCGAGTGCACGATCTCGGCGATGGTGAGGCCGGCGAGCCGGTCGACGAGGCCCTTGGCCTGGATGTGGCCCATCTCGTCGAGTTCGACGCCGGGGGTGCGGCCGGCGAGGACCCGGGAGGTGTTCGCCGTCGAGCGCCCGTGCCGCAGCAGGATGACCGTCATGAAGCCAGCCTAATGGGCCGGGCGCCCGACGAGCGGGCCCGGCGTGGGTCCCGGGGTCAGGTGGCCGAGATGGTGCCGGTGGCGAGCAGGGCCAGGACGACGGCGCCGAGGGCGATGCGGTAGCCGACGAACCAGTACATCGAGTGGTTGACGACGAACCGGAGCAACCAGGCGATCGAGGCGTAGCCGACGGCGAATGCGACGGCGGTGGCGACGAACAGCTGGGCGCCGGAGGCGTTGAGGCCTTCCCCGGCGGGTTCGAACGCGTCCGGGAGGCTGAACAGGCCGGAGGCGACGACGGCGGGGATGGCGAGCAGGAACGAGTACCGGGCGGCGGCCTCGCGGGTCAGGCCGAGGAACAGGCCGGCGCTGATGGTGCCGCCGGAGCGGGACACCCCGGGGATCAGGGCCAGCGCCTGCGCGCTGCCCATGAGGATGCCGTCGCGGAGGGTGAGTTCGTCGAGCTTGCGGGTCTTGCGGCCGTAGCGTTCGGCGGCGGCGATGACGAGGGCGAACACGATGAGCATGGTGGCGATGAGCCACAGGTTGCGGGCGCCGGTGCGGATCTGGTCCTTGAACAGGAATCCGAGGACGCCGACGGGGATGGTGCCGACGATCACGTACCAGCCCATGCGGTAGTCGAGGTCGCTGCGGTGTTCGCGGTGGGCGAGGCCACGGAACCACGCGGCGACGATGCGGACGATGTCCTTGCCGAAGAAGACCAGGACGGCCGCCTCGGTGCCGAGCTGGGTGACGGCGGTGAAGGACGCGCCGGCGTCGGTGCCGAAGAAGATCTCCGAGACGATCCGCAGGTGGCCGGAGGACGAGATCGGGAGGAACTCGGTCAGACCCTGCACGAGGCCGAGGACGAGGGTCTGGAGCCAGGTCATGGATTCGCCGATCACGCGGCGACCTCCGGGTGATCGTGGGGACGGTCGCCGGGGGTGGGGTCGATTTTCACCTGGGCGAGGGTACGCGGCGCGGCGGAACGGTTTTCGCGGCCTCGCGGCACTAGGGTGCTGGGTCAGGGGCGGCGGTCGCGGCTGCGGCGGATCGGCCCCGTCGGTCGGATGGTCACGAGGCGCGGGCGGATATGGAACACAGAACGGTGGGTGCGAGCGGGCTGCGGGTCTCGCGGCTCGGTCTGGGCACCCTGAGCTGGGGACGCGGCACGGACGGGGACGAGGCGGCGGCGCAGCTGTCGGCGTTCGTCGACGCCGGCGGCACCCTGGTCGACACGTCCCCCGCCTACGGCGACGGGGTGGCACAGCGGATCCTGGCGGAGCTGCTCGACGACGTGGTGCCGCGGGATCAGCTGGTGGTGTCCGGCAGCTCGGGCATCGACACCTCGAAGGTCGGGGCGGGCCGGGTGGACTGTTCCCGTGCGGGCCTGCTCACGCAGCTGGACCGCACGTTGCGGGAGCTGGGCACCGACCACCTGGACCTGTGGCAGGTGGCGACGTGGGATCCGCGGACGCCGGTCGACGAGGTCGCGGCGGCGCTGGAGTTCGCGGTGACCAGCGGCCGGGCCCGGTACGTGGGGGTGCGTGGGTACCTGGGCTGGCAGCTGGCGACGGCCGCGGCGGTGGCGACGCGCCACGCGCCGCTGGTGGCGACGCAGGTGGAGTACTCGCTGCTCGCGCGCGGGGTCGAGGAGGAGCTGATCCCGGCGGCCCTGCACCACGGGGTGGGGGTGTTCGCGGCGGTGCCGCTGGCGGGCGGGGTGTTGACGGGCAAGTACCGCGACGGCATCCCGGCGGACTCGCGCGGCGCCGACGACGTGCACACCGAGGAGGTGCGCAGCTATCTGACCGAGCCGGCGGCGCGGGTGGTCGAGGCGGTGGCGACGGCCGCGGACGGGCTCGGGACGTCGCCGCTGGCGGTGGCGCTGGCGTGGGTGCGGGACCGGCCGGCGGTGGCGTCCACGGTGGTCGGCGCGCGGGATCTGGCGCAGCTGACCGGGGTGCTGGTGGCCGAGGAGCTGGAGTTGCCGGCCGCGATCGCGGCCGCGCTCGACGACGTCAGTGCGTGACCTCGGACACGTCGCCCCCCGGATCCGCCGCCGGGTCAGGTTAGCCTGTCTTCTAGGTCGGCGTGGGTGCGCCGACGGTGGACGTCGGGCACGAGGAGGAACCGGTCGATGACCGCGATCGAGGTCACGGGGTTCGCGGAACGGCTCCGGCGCGAGACGGCGCAGGCGCACAGCGACACCGAGAACGCGCAGTTCGTCACCGAACTGCTGGCCGGGCGGCTCACCCGGGAGGGCTACGCGGCGCTGCTCGCCCAGTCGTGGTTCGTCTACGAGGCGCTCGAGCGGGTGGGCCGGGGCCACGCCGGCGACCCGATCGCCGGGCCCTTCCTGGACGACGCGTTGCTGCGCACCCCGGCGCTCGAGGCGGATCTGGCGTTCCTGCTCGGCCCGCGGTGGCGGGAGACGATCGCGCCGCTGCCCGCGGCCGAGCGGTACGTCGCGCGGCTCGAGCGGGTGGCCGCGGCGCGGCCGGAGGTGTTCCTGGCCCACCACTACCTGCGGTATCTGGGGGACCTGTCCGGCGGCCAGATCATCCGGCGCATGCTCGAGCGGGCCTACGGGTTCGACCGGGACGGGCTGCGGTTCTACATCTTCGACGACATTCCCAAGCCCAAACCGTTCAAGGACGCCTACCGGGCGAAGCTGGACGCGGCGCCGCTCGACGAGGTGCAGCAGCGCACGGTGATCGACGAGGCCAACCTCGTGTTCGGGCTCAACGGCGACCTGTTCGCCGACCTGGCCGCCGACCTCGATCGGTACCGCACGACCCCTCCCCTGCCATGACGCGGCGCGGCCTCTTCGCGTTCCTCGCCGCGGCGCTCGCGCTCGTCGCGCTCGTCGCCGGCTGTTCGGCCGCCCCGACCGGGGGTGCCGGGACCGGGGCGCGCACCGCGGTGGTGGACGACCCGAACCCGCGGCCGATCACCGAGGCTCCCGCCCCGGCGCTGCCGGTGACGGTCCGCAGCGTCGACGGCGCCGAGGTCACCGTCACCGACGTCGCCCGCATCGTCACCGCCGACCGGTCGGGCACCCTCGCGCAGACCGTGTTCGCCCTCGGTCTCGGGGACCGGCTGGTGGGGCGGTCGACGGCGGGTTTCCCCGCCGTCGAGCAGGTGCCCAATGTCACCCCCGGTGGGCACGGGCTCTCGGCCGAGGCGATCCTGGCCCTGGCCCCGACGGTGGTGCTGACCGACACGTCGGTCGGCCCGCTGGCGGTGCAGGAGCAGCTTCGGGCCGCGGGCGTGCCGGTGGTGTTCGTCGACCCGCGCCGCACGCTGGCGACGGTCGGCGAGCAGATCCGTTTCGTGGCCCGGGCCCTCGGCGTGCCCGCGGCGGGTGAGGCCCTGGCCCAGCGCACCGACGACGAGATCGCCGCGGCCCGCGCGGCCGTGCCGGACGACGGCGACCGCCCGACCGTGGCGTTCCTGTACCTGCGCGGGTCGGCGATCAAGATGCTCGGCGGTCCCGGGTCGGGCGCCGACGCGCTCGTCGAGGCCCTCGGTGGCCGAGACGCGGGCACCGTCGCCGGCTTGACCTCCGAGTTCACCCCGATCACCAGCGAGGCGATGATCGCGTCCGCCCCCGATGTGATCTTGATCATGACCGAGAGCCTCGCCTCCGTCGGCGGACCCGCGGGGCTCGCCCAGCTGCCCG
>NZ_PCZU01000117.1:0-1142 GCF_002887785.1 Rhodococcus sp. ENV425 | reverse complement strand
CGTGGTCCGCGACCACGGCCACGTCCACGCCCTCGAACAGGCCGCGATGGCCGGCGCCGCCACCGGTGGCCGGCCGCACCGCCGCAAGGAACGCATCCCACCCGGACCCGACGCCCTCGCTGCGGCAGAAGCATTGCGCAACAACACAACCGACTCCGAATCGACGTCGATCACGGCGCGGTCGACGGTCACCGACCTGGCCGCCTACGAGCGCGCTGCCCGTGGAAGGAACACCCTCGCATGACCACCACGCCCGCCTCCGACACCACCATCGCCACCACCCCGCAGGCCACGAGCCTCTACCAGCGCCTGCGCGGACACCTGGCGACGCTCAAGCTGCACGACGCCGCCGAAGCCCTGCCGTCGGTCCTCGACCGGGCGCAGAAACAGGGCCTGTCGATGACCGCCACCCTCGAACAGCTGCTCTCGATCGAGGTCGACGCCACCGAAGCCAGGCGCCTGTCCGGGCGGCTGCGGTTCGCGTGCCTGCCCACCCCGGCCTCACTCGAGGACTTCGACTACGACGCCGCGCCCGGCCTCGACCGGGCGCTGATCGCCGAGCTGGGCACCTGCCGGTTCCTCGAAACCGCGACGAACGTCCTGCTCATCGGCCCGCCCGGAGTCGGCAAGACACACCTGTCGGTCGGGCTCGCCCGGGCCGCCGCGCACGCCGGCTACCGCACCTACTTCACCACCGCCGCCGACCTCGCAGCCCGCTGCCACCGCGCCGCGATCGAGGGCCGATGGGCGACGACGATGCGGTTCTACGCCGGACCCACGCTGCTGGTGATCGACGAACTCGGCTACCTACCGCTGCCCGGCGAGGCCGCATCCGCGTTGTTTCAAGTTGTGGCGCAACGATATCTGAAAACCTCGATCGTCATCACCACCAACCGCGGCGTCGGCGAATGGGGCGAGGTCCTCGGCGACACCACCGTCGCCGCCGCGATGCTCGACCGGCTCCTGCACCGCTCCGTGGTCCTCAATCTCGACGGCGACTCCTACCGCCTGCGCGACCACCACGCCCGAGCCGAAAAGCTCCGACAGGCCACCACCGGCACCCGGCAACCGCTACAGTGAACCCTGCTCACGGGTGGGCACTTCCACCGAGCACAGTTGAGCACTTTCGATGAGCCTCATCA
>NZ_PCZU01000116.1:0-2953 GCF_002887785.1 Rhodococcus sp. ENV425 | reverse complement strand
GTCGCGGCGCTCGCCGCCGGACACGGCGTGACGGTGTTCGGGACGAGCGTCGAGCACGCCGACCTCGAACAGGTGTTCCTGGCGATGACGGCCGGGCAGTACGTGGGGGCCGCGCCGGGGTGGGGCATGCAGGGGCCGACGCCCCCGCAGCAGCCGCCCTACCCGGGACAGTTCCCGCCGCCCGGCCCGTTCCCGCCCGGGCAACAGCATTCGCCGACCGGCTGGGAGGGACCCCGATGACCGCGTTGCTGACGGCCGAGTTCCGCAAGGTCCTGGGCCTGCGCTACTGGTGGATCCTCGGCATCACCCCGGTGGTGGTGGGCCTGTTCTCCGGTGCGCTGACCCTGCCGATCCTCGGCACGCTCGAGAGCCTCGTCGGCGAGAGCTTCGCCGAGACCGCCGCCGCCGCGATCGGGGTGAGCGTCGCGCTCGCGCTGGTGTTCCTGTTCGCGGCGCTGTTCGGGGTGGTCAACACGGGCAGCGAGTTCCAGCACCGCACCATCGTCACCAGTTTCCTGACCACGCGCGGCCGCGACGGGGTGATCGCCGCCAAGCTGACGACGGCGGTCGCGTTCGGGCTGCTGTACTGCGTGGTGGTCGAGGCCGTGTCGATGCTGACCATCCTGATGTTCGGCGGTGGTCTCGCCGGTGACGGCTCGGGTGCGGGCAGTGTCGCCGCGGTCCTCGGCGCCGGCCTGTTCGCCGCGATGCTGTGGGCCCTCATGGGCGCCGGACTCGGCCTGCTCACCGGGTCGACGGCCGGCAGCGTCCTGGCGATCACCGCCTGGATCCCGTTCGGGGAGCTGATCGTCTCGCTGATCCTCGACGGCCTCGGGGCGGGCGCACTCGCCCGGCTGCTGCCCGGGCAGCTCACCTGGTACACGGTCTTCACCGTCATCGACCTGCCCGAGGAGGTCGACCCGGCCGTGACGTGGCCGGCGGCGCCGCTGGGGCTGCTCGGCTGGACCGCGCTGATCTGCGGTCTCGGCTGGTGGCGCACCCGGACCCGCGACATCGTCTGAGTCCGACGGCGGTTCTCGCGGCGAAGGGGAGGTTGCTGCGGCATCGATCGAGTGGTGGGCGCAACAACCGCCCCCTCGCCGCAGAGTCCTCCCGTGTCCCCGGCCGGCGCTAATGTCGGAAGACGATGGCACACGACGCGCGTTCCCCCGGTTGGATCCGTCGGCTGGGCGCGGAGGCCTGGCAGCATCGCCGCGTCGCGCTCGGCGCGCTGACCGTCACCGTCGTCGCCGCACTGATCGACATCACGTTCCCGTTGCTGACCAAGCTGGCGCTCGACAGCGCCACCCACCCCGACGGCCACGACCTGCAGCTGATCGGGCTGGCGGCGGCGGCGATCGCAGTGGGCGCGCTGGTGCGGTTCGGGTGTCAGTACGGCCGGCGGATGCTCGCCGGCCGGCTCTCGCTGGACGTGCAGCACGACCTGCGGCTCGGGCTGCTCGCCTCGCTGCAGCGGCTCGACGGGCGCGGCCAGGACCAGATCCGCACCGGGCAGGTGGTGTCGCGGTCGATCACCGACCTGCAACTCGTCCAGGGCCTGCTGGCGATGGTCCCCATGTCGGCCGGGGCGCTGTTGCAGTTCGCGCTGGCGCTGGTGATCATGGCGGTGCTCTCGCCGCTGCTGACCCTCGTCGCCCTCGTCACCGTCCCGGTGATCGCCGGGGTGGTCGCCGTCGTCCGGCCCAAACTGTTCGCGGCGACGTGGTCGGCGCAGCAACGCGCGGCCGACCTGGCCCAGCACGTGGAGGAGACCGTCACCGGGGTGCGGGTGGTCAAGGGGTTCGGGCAGGAGGCCCGCGCCGTGGACCAGCTCGAACAGCACGGCCGCGCCCTCTATGCCGAGCGCATGCGCGCCGCCCGGATCAACGCCACGTTCGCCGCCCCGATGGGTGCCATCCCGCAACTCGGGCTCGTCGCCGTGATCGCGCTCGGCGGCTGGCTGGCCCTGCAGGGCACCGTCACCGTCGGCACGTTCCTCGCGTTCGCCGCCTACCTGGCGACGATGACCGCGACGACGCGCACGCTGTTCTCGGTGGTGATCATGGCGCAGCTCTCCCGCGCCGCGGTCGAGCGGGTGTACGAGGTGATCGACACCGAGCCCGACGTCGCCGACCCGCCGCATCCGGTGCCGCTGCCGGACGGGCCGCTGGGGCTGGTCCTCGACGCGGTGACGTTCGGTTTCGAGCGCGGACGGCCCGTGCTCGACGGTCTCGACCTCGAACTGGCGCCGGGCGAGACCGTCGCCGTGGTCGGCTCCGCCGGCTCCGGCAAGACGGCGATGTCGCTGCTGCTGCCCCGGTTCTACGCCCCCGAATCCGGCGCCGTGTACGTCACCACCGCCGACGGCGACAGGATCGACGTCGCCGCCCTGCGCGCCGAGCACCTGCGCGAGGCGGTGAGCCTGGTGTTCGACGAACCGTTCCTGTTCTCGGACACGATCGCGGCGAACATCGCGCTGGGCCGGCCCGAGGCGAGCGCCGAGGAGATCCGCGCCGCCGCGCGGGCGGCGTGCGCCGACGAGTTCGTCGAGGCGCTCCCCGACGGGTACGACACCGTCGTCGGGGAGCGCGGTCTGACGCTGTCGGGTGGGCAACGGCAGCGCGTCGCGCTCGCCCGGGCGCTGCTGCTCGACCCCCGGGTGCTGATCCTCGACGACGCGACCTCCGCGGTGGACGCGGAGACGGAGGCCGCGATCTTCGCGGCGCTGCGGGCGCGCCCGAAGCGCACCACGCTGATCCTCGCGCACCGGCGGTCCACGCTGTCGCTCGCCGACCGGGTCGCGGTGCTCGACGGCGGTCGCGTCGTCGACTCCGGGACCGTCCACGAACTCGAGGCGCGCAACGCCCTCTTCCGGGCCCTGCTCAGTGGCGCCGAGGACGAGACGCCGGAGCCGGACCGCGCCGACGGGTACGGCGTCGAAGCGTTGTGGCCG
>NZ_PCZU01000115.1:49396-56117 GCF_002887785.1 Rhodococcus sp. ENV425 | reverse complement strand
GAGCATGCCGCGGCTGATGATCACCAGACGGTCGGCCGTCTGCTCGACCTCCCGCAGGATGTGGCTCGAGATCAGCACGGTGCCCCCGGAACGCGCGTAGCCGAGCAGGAAGTCGCGCAGCCAGGCCATGCCTTCGGGGTCCAGGCCGTTCGCCGGTTCGTCGAGCACGAGGTAGCGCGGTTCGCCGAGCAGCGCGGTGGCCAGGGCCAGCCGCTGCCGCATGCCGAGGGAGAACTCGCCGATCTGCCGTCGGGCGGCCGCGCCGAGCCCGACCAGGTCGAGAACGTGCCGCACCCGGGCCGCCGGCACGCCGATCGCGGCGGCGTACACGTCGAGATGGGTTCCGGCGGTGTGCTTGGGATGGAAGCTCTGCGCGTCCAGCACTGCACCGACCACCCGCGCCGGCTGCGGCAGCGAGGTGAAGGGCATCCCGTCGACGAGCGCGGCACCGGCCGTCGGGCGCACCAGACCGAGCAGCATCCGCAGGGTCGTCGTCTTCCCGGAGCCGTTCGGTCCGAGGAATCCCGTGATCGATCCCGGCGGGACGGAGAACGACAGGTCCGACACCGCCGGCACGTTGCGGAAGGTCTTGCTCAGCCCCTGCACGGCGATGCCCGGCGGCGGCGCGGCCGCGTTCGCGTACCCGGCGCCGGCGACCGGCCCCGTCGGGAACGGCGCTGTCATCGATACCCTCCCTGGTGTGGGCCCCTGCTCGGACCCCGCGAGCCTACGTGCCCGGCGCGGCGGACCGGGAGAAGGACCGGTCGAGGAAGGGAAGCACCAGTTCGAGGAATTCGCTCGGGGCGTCGAGCTGCGGGCAGTGCCCGGCGTCCGGAATGATCGCGACCCGTCGCCGGGCCCCGGTGTTCACCCGGCCCGCGGCGCGCGCCGGGGTGATCAGATCCCGCTCGCCCCACACCAGCAGCGCCGGCACGGTCAGGGAGTTCACCATCTCGGGAATCGGCAGCCGGCCCAGTTCGGGGATCACGGCCCGGCCGACGGCCAGCATGGTCTCGATGCTGCGCCGTGTCGCGTAGTTCGCCGCGAACGCGGTGCGCGTGTCGACGCCCAGCCGGTCCGGGCGGTGCAGCGCCGCGCGGGTGTACAGGGCGGCGACGGCGAACTGCACGAGCGCCGGCGGCACGGGCCGGGACAGCGCGCGCGACACCATGTCCAACGGCAGCCGCGCTCCGCCCAGCCAGCTGCGCGGTATGCCGGCCATCCCCGGCATGTCGGCGAGTACGACGCCGTCCACCCGGCGCGGATACGTCGACGCGAACGCCAGCGACGTCACCGCTCCCAGCGAATTGCCGATCAGCGCAACCGGATCCCGGCAGTCGGCGATCACGTCGGCGACGGTGTCGACGTAGTGGTCCAGTACCGGCGCCCGCCAGTGCCCGGCGCTCCGGCCGAACCCCGGCAGGTCGACGGTCAGGACCCGGTGGCGTTCGGCCAGGGCCGGGGCCACCTTGCACCAGGTGCCCCCGTGGTCGGAGTATCCGTGCAGGAGGACCACGGTGCGCGGGCCGGATCCGCTCTCGCGCACGAACACCGTGCCCGCGGACATCTCACCAGCCGGTCAGGGGAGAGGACAGCGCCTGCCAGTTCGGATCGCCGTCCGGCCCGGTGGCCGGTCCGGCGAGCGGCGGACGCTTCGCCGGCCACTGCGCCGGCGGCGGGCCGAACGCATCGCGCGCGTTCGCGATGACCCGCTTGCCCAGCGCGCGGTTGCCCACGCCGCCGATCGCGGCACCGATCCCGGCCGGCACCAGCTTGCCGAACACGAGGGCGCTGCGCTTGGCGAGGTACTTGCGGACGAACGTCCGCGCGAGCGACTTGTTCACGGACCTCAGCTGGGCGCCGGGGATCTTGCCGGTGATCGCCGACGTCCACGTCTTCGCGGTCGTGCCCGTGGCCCGCTCGACGATCTCCATGCCTGCCTCACCCAGTGCCACGGCGAGCACGAGGGCGCGGCGCTGCTCGTGCTCGTGCGGTTCGATCCCGTGCACCGACGCCACCGCAAGCGTCAGCAGCGCGGCAGCCTCGAGGAAGAACGCGGTTTCGGCGCCGACCGCGGCGATCGATGCGAGCGTGCCGATGCCGGGAACGGTCGCGGCGGCGCCCGCCGCCGTGCCGCTGCCGGTGACTCCGTTGAGGAAGATCTTCTCCAGCCGCGCAATGATCTGCTCCGGAGTCTCGCCGGGATGGGCGCGCCGCGTCAGTTCGACGTAGCGCGCCACCGCGGGCGCCTGCAGCCTGCTGCCGTTGTCCAGGAGCGTGACGAGATACTTCTCCACGCGTCCCACCCTGTCGGTCATCGTTCCGTCCTCGATCCTCCCGGCCCTCCCGGGCCTGCATGCGCCGCCGTGAGTCCACGGCTGCTTACCCCGTGTACCCCATGGGCGTGTCCTCTATCCCTGTTTACCCTGGGACCGTGACCGGCATCTCGGACGGTGCCCGGCGGCGGCCCGCCCCGTCGCTGCGTCCCTACGTGCGCGGTTACGACGGGTACCGGCTGACGGGCTTCGCACCCGGCACCCACCTCGGCCTGCCGTCCCCGGACCTGACCGTCGTGCTCACGATCGGCGCACCGCTCGAACTCGCGCGGGCCGCCGCACCGGGCCAGGGGCCCGGCCGGTTCGGTGCGCTCGCGAGCGGGCTGGCCACCACCGCCGTCACCATCGCCCACGACGGCAACCAGCACGGCATCCAGCTCGCACTCACCCCGGCGGGAGCCCGGGTGCTGCTGGGCGTTCCCGCCGGTGCGCTCGGCGCCTGGGTCGTCGACCTCGAGGAGGTGCTCGGCGCCGCCGCCCGCGAGCTCGGCGAACGGATCGCCGCCACCGGGGCGTGGGAGAGCCGGTTTCGGGTCCTCGACGAGGTGCTCGGCCGGCGGCTCGCCGGCGGGCGCGGCGAGATCGATCCCCGCCTGCGGCACGCGTGGCGCAGGCTGCAGGACCCGCGTTCGCCGGGGCCGCGGATCACCGATCTGGCCGACGAGATCGGCTGGAGCCGAAGGCATCTGACGTCGCGATTCACCGCCGAGTTCGGGGTCGGGCCCAAGGAGGCGGCACGGGTGATCCGATTCGACCGGTCCCGTCGGCTGCTGCGCAGCCCCGGGCCGCACGTGCTCGCCGACGTGGCCGCCCGGTGCGGGTTCTACGACCAGGCCCACCTCGCGCGGGAATGGCGCGAGATCGCCGGGGTCCCGCCGTCGCGCTGGCTGCGCGACGAGCAGTTCCCAATCGTCCAAGACGGCGACCCGGCCGTCGACGAACACTGGCAGACATGACCACGACAGCACTCACCACAACCGTATGGCCCTGCCTCTCCTACACCGACGCCCGGGCGGCGATCCGCTTCCTCGTCGACGCGTTCGGCTTCACCGAGAACGCCGTCTACGGCGACGGCGACCGCGTCGACCACGCCGAGCTGAGATGGCCGCACGGCGGCGGCGTCATGCTCGGCTCGGCCGGTCGGGGCGGCCCGATCGAGACGCCCGCCGGCACCGGCTGCATCTACCTCGTCGCCCCCGATGCCACCGCCGTCGACGCGCTGCACGAACGCGCCGTGGCCGCGGGCGCCACGATCGTCGTCGCCCTGCACGACACCGACTACGGCTCACACGACTTCACGTGCCGGGACCCGCAGGGGGTGTACTGGAGCTTCGGAACCTATCCGGGCGCGTGAATCACGCGCCGTGACCGGCCGGCACCGCCTCCTGCGCCCGCGGCGGGGGCGGTGGCGTGCCGTCACCGAACGGCTTGCCGCCCAGCTCTTCCCGGCCGTGCGGCGTCAGCCACCCCCTCAGGTCGGGGCCCTTCGGCACGATCTGCGTCGGATTGATGTCGGCGTGCACGATGTAGTAGTGCTCCTTGATCTGCACGAAGTCGATCGTGTCGCCGAAGCCCGGCGTCTGGAACAGGTCCCGGGCGTACCCCCACAGCGCCGGCATCGACGAAAGCAGACCCCGGTTGCACTTGAAGTGCCCGTGGTAGACGGCGTCGAAGCGGGCCAGCGTGGTGAACAGCCGGACATCCGCCTCGGTGATCGTCTCGCCCACCAGGTACCGGCGCGAACTCAGCCGTTCCTCGAGCCAGTCCAGCCGCGCGAACAGCCGGTCGAAGGCGCGGTCGTACGCGCGCTGCGACCCGGCGAACCCGCACCGGTACACGCCGTTGTTGACGTCCTGGTAGACGAGCTGGGCCACCTCGTCGATCTCGTCGCGCAACGGCTCCGGGTAGAGGTCGGGGGCGCCGTCGCGGTGCAGCGCCGTCCACTCCGTGGAGAAGTCCAGGGTCATCTGCGCGTAATCGTTGGTGACCACCCGGCCGGTGGGCACGTCCACGACGGCCGGGACCGTGATGCCCCGTGGGTACTCGGGGTCCCGGGCGAAGTACGCGTCCTGCAACCGCGGGATCTGCAGCACCGGATCCACCCCGCCCGGGTCGAGATCGAACGTCCAGCTGCGCTCGTCGTGCGTGGGCCCGCACAACCCCAGCGACAGCGCGTCCTCGAGCCCCAGCAGCCGGCGCACGATGAGCGTGCGATTCGCCCACGGGCAGGCGCGGGCGGCGATCAGCCGGTACCGGCCCGCCTCCACCGGATACCCGTCGCGCCCGTCGGCGGTGATGCGCGTGGTGATGTAGTGCGTGTCGCGGCTGTACTCGGCGCCGGGCGTGACATACCCGTCGCTGTCGCCTCCGGAGTGCTCGTTCACAGGGCTCCCTTCGCTCGGTGCGGCCCGTTCAGACGCTAGCCGGTACGGCCACCGAGGTGTGGGTACCCAGTTCGGTGTATCCCAGCACCGCGGCCAGGCCACGGCCCGCGGTGTTGTCGCGCCGGGCCCGCCACTGCGGGATCAGCCCGGCGTCGAGCGCGTCGTGCGTCGCGAGCGTCGCGACCGTCGCCGCCAGACCGATCCGGCGGTGCTCCGGCACGGTCAGTGCCGTCACGTCCGCCAGGATCGACTGCACCTCCCGGTACACCGCCCCCGACAGCGGCCGGTGGTCGTCGTCGAGCAGCACGAACGACGAGGCCTCCCCGTTCACATTCTCGAGTCCCGCCTCGGTCGCGTCGTCGGGTGGGCAGCGCCGCAACAGCTCCGCGAGATCGTCGACCTCGTGGGAGATCAGCGGATCGCGCACCCGCGTCGCGTCGACCCAGTCGGCGCAGTAACTCAGCGCGTGGCTGCGCACCGCGCGGCCGCGGGTCAGGTCGAGCAACGCCGACGCGTCCAGCTCCGCGTCGGGCACCGCCGCGACGGCCTCGACCGCCCAGCCCGGACCCACCACCGCGGTGGCCTCACCGAGGCGCAGCACCCGGACCAGCGCGGACGCGTCGTCCACCCGCGTCACCCGTCCCGGCGCGGCGAGCGCTCCGTCGTCGAGCCCGAGTTCGCGGCACCAGGCCAGCCGCACGATGTCCAGGAGATGTCCGTCCACGGCGCTACCGTAGACGCCTACGAGCGGAGGACGTGCGGGTGGAGACCGAGACAAATCCGTGGCCGGCGCTGTGGGCGCTGTGCCTCGGGTTCTTCATGATCCTGGTGGACAGCACCATCGTGGCGGTCGCCAACCCGGCGATCATGCGGGCGCTGGACACCGACATCAACAACGTCGTGTGGGTCACCAGCGCGTACCTGCTGGCATACGCGGTGCCGCTGCTGGTCACCGGCCGCCTCGGCGACCGGTTCGGCCCGAAGCGCGTCTACCTGGCGGGCCTGGTGCTGTTCACCGCGGCGTCGCTGTGGTGCGGATTGTCCGGCACCGTCGCCGCCCTCGTGGTCGCCCGGGTCTTCCAGGGCCTCGGCGCGGCCCTGATGACCCCGCAGACGATGGCGATCATCACCCGCACCTTCCCGCCCGACCGGCGAGGCACCGCGATGGGCCTGTGGGGCGCGGTGGCGGGGGTCGCGACCCTCGTGGGCCCGCTGGCCGGCGGTGTCCTCGTCGACAACCTCGGCTGGGAATGGATCTTCTTCGTGAACGTGCCGGTCGGGATCGTCGGTTTCGTCCTCGCGGCGCGGCTGGTCCCGGCGCTGCCCACCCATCCGCACCGGTTCGACCTCCTCGGCGTGCTGCTCAGCGGCGCGGGCATGTTCTGTCTCGTGTTCGGTATCCAGGAGGGCAACTCCTACGACTGGTCCACTCCCGTGTGGGTGCTGATCTCTGCCGGGGTGGCGCTGCTGGCGGTGTTCGTGTGGTACCAGTCCCGGGGGCGCGGGGAGCCGCTCGTTCCGCTCGGCCTGTTCCACGACCGCAACTTCTCGCTGGCCAACATCGGCATCGCCACGATGGGCTTCTCGGTCACCGCGATGGTGCTGCCGCTGATGTTCTACGCCCAGGGCGTGCG
This sequence comes from Rhodococcus sp. ENV425, assembly GCF_002887785.1. Taxonomy (NCBI): domain Bacteria; kingdom Bacillati; phylum Actinomycetota; class Actinomycetes; order Mycobacteriales; family Nocardiaceae; genus Rhodococcus; species Rhodococcus sp. ENV425. The sequence continues at coordinate 49,763 of NZ_PCZU01000115.1, read as the reverse complement.
CGGCTGGACACCCACGGAGTCGGCGTTGCTGATGGCCCCGATGGCGGTCCTCACCGGCGTGCTCGCCCCGATGGTCGGGCGGCTCGTGGACCGGACCCATCCGCGCTACATCGCCGGCACCGGATTCGCGCTGCTCGCCGTGTCGCTGGCGTGGCTGGCCGCGGTGATGACGCCCGACTCGCCGGTGTGGCAGCTGCTGCTGCCGATCGCCCTCATGGGCGCCGCGATGGCCGGCATCTGGTCGCCGCTGGCCGCCACCGCGACGCACGGCCTGCCGCCGCATCAGGCGGGGGCCGGGTCGGGTGTCTACAACACCACCCGGCAGGTCGGTGCCGTCCTGGGCAGCGCCGCCGTGGGTGCGCTCATC
>NZ_PCZU01000115.1:35942-49337 GCF_002887785.1 Rhodococcus sp. ENV425 | reverse complement strand
GGGACGACGGCCCTGCCCGAGCCGGTGCGCGCGCCGTTCGCCGCCGCCATGGCCGAGTCGACGCTGCTGCCTGCCGCGGTCCTGCTCGTCGGCTTCGCCGCGGCGCTGTTCTTCGCGCGGCCCGTGCGCACCGAGCCGGCGCCGAGACCACCCCTCGAGCAGCGCCGCACGCTCGCCTAGTGTGGCGCGCATGACGCAGACCACACATCCCACCCGCCTCGAGCGCCACACCACCGCGGCCGGTGCCGAGGTCGCCGTGCTCACCGTCGCGCACGGCACGCTGAACCTGTTCGACCGGGCCCTGTTCGACGCCGTGATCGCCGACATCACCGCGCTCGTGGCCGCGCCGCCGCGCGCGGTACTGATCCGCGCGGAAGGCAAGGTCGTCTCCGGCGGGGTGGACGTCCACCTGTTCGACGGCCTCGACGCCGGGCAGGGCGCGCAGCTGTGGCAGGACCTGTTCGCGCAGATCATCCACCCGCTCGAGGCCCTGCCGTGCCCCGTGGTGTTCGCCGCGCACGGGCTCACCCTCACCGCGGCGTTCGAGATCTCCCTCGCCTGCGACATCGTCCTCGCGGCGCCGGGCGCGAAGTTCGGGTTGGTGGAAACCGTCGTCGGTCTGACCCCGTCGATGGGCGGGCCGCAGCGGCTGGCCGAGCGTGCCGGCTCCGGCCGCGCTCGCGAACTGGTGATGACCGGCGACCTCTACGACGCCGAGACGCTGCGGTCGTGGGGCGTGGTCAACGCGGTCCACGAGGACGTGGACTCCGCCGCACGCGCCTTGGCGGACCGGCTCGCCGACGGCCCCACCCGCGCCCACGACGCCACCAAGCAGATCATCGGCGCGTGGCGGTCCGGTGGCGTCGCGCACGCCGACTCGGAGACCCCGGACGTCTCCGGCGCGCTGTTCGGCACCGACGACCTGAAGGGTGCCGTGCGCAGCTTCCTCACCGTCGGCCCGGGGAAGGCGTCGTACACCGGAAGGTGAGCCGATCCCGCCCCCAGTTGTGACCCGCGCCATATAGTGCAGGCACACGACGAGGCGGAGGTGACGATGTCGGTGGCGGTGGTCCGAGTTTCGTGCGCAGCGGGGTGGTTCCGTGACGAGCGTGTCAGTCGCCGACTGGACGGTGTCCTGCGGTACGAGGACCTCGAGCCGTGCCTGGCCGAGCTGCTCGACCGCAGCGCGCTGCGGCACTCCGCCCGCGTCGCCGCCGTCGACCGGGCCGGCAACGCCCTCACCTACGGGCAGATGTGGTCGTCGGCGGCACGGGTGGCGGGTGGACTGCTCGATCAGGGCGTGGGCCCGGCCGACCGGGTGGTCGTCCACTATCCGAACGGGTTCCGCTGGCTGTACGCGTTTCTCGGGGTGGTCCTCGCCGGTGGGGTGCCGGTGCTGCCGGATCCGACGTGCAGCGATCCGGAACTCGAGTGGATCGCCGACGACAGCGGCGCCGTCCTGACCCTCGACGGCGAGCTGCCCGACGGGGTGGCGTTCCTGGACGAGGGCGCCGCGCCGGACGAGCTCGCGGTGCTGTACTACGTGCGCAAACGCGGCGGGGGACTGCACGGGGTGGAGCTGACCAACGAGAACATCCTCTCCACGATCGAGGCCGTGGTGCACGCGATGGACCTGACCGCGGAGGGGGCGCGCACGGTGCTCACCGCACCGCTGTCCACGGCGGCGGGCAGCGCCGTGCAGCTGTTGCCCACCCTGGCGGCCGGCGGCACCGTCGTCGCCGCCGGGGCCCGGGGGGTGCGGGTGCCGTGGCGGCACCTGCGCGCGTCGTTCCCCGCGGCGAGGTGCGTACGCGGCTGGGGGGTGGCCGAAACCGGCGGCATCGGGCTGCTGCTGCCCACCGACCAGCGGGCCGCGCACCCGCGCAGCGTCGGAGTTCCGTTCGGCGGCATGGAGGTCGCGCTCCTCGGCCCGGCCGCCGATCAAGGCGTCGGCGAACTGCTGTGCCGCGGTCCCAGCGTCGCGCGCCGCTACTGGAACGACCCGGAATCGACCGCCGAGACCTTCGACGACGGCTGGTTCCACACCGGCGACCAGGTGCACATCGACGGGGACGGCTTCGTCACGCCCGTCGCCGTCCGGGTGTCGTGACACGGCGGTACGGCCGGTCCGCCGCCGCCGGGTTCGGTTGCGGTATAAGCGAATGGACCGCGGTACGCGCGGTCGGCAACCGAATCCTGTGAAAGGTGTGCGCGCATGTCCGACGAGGTCCTGCTCGAGCGTCGCGGTCGAATCCTGGTGATCACCATCAACCGGCCCGAGGCCCGCAATGCCGTCAACGCGGCCGTCAGCCACGCCCTCGCCGCCGCCGTCGACGAACTCGACGCCGATCCCGACCTGTCCGTGGGCGTGCTCACCGGTGCGGGTGGCAACTTCTGTGCCGGCATGGATCTCAAGGCGTTCGTCGCCGGGGAGAACATCGCGGTGCCGGGCAAGGGCCTCGGCTTCACCGAGGCGCCGCCGCGCAAACCGATCATCGCCGCCGTCGAGGGCTTCGCGCTGGCCGGCGGCACCGAACTCGTCCTCGCCACGGATCTCGTGGTCGCCGCCGCGGACGCCAGGTTCGGCATCCCGGAGGTCAAGCGCGGACTCGTCGCCGCGGGCGGCGGCCTGCTGCGCCTGCCCACCCGGATCCCGTATCAGAAGGCGATGGAACTGGCCCTCACCGGCGACGCGTTCACCGCCGAGGAGGCCCACGGCTACGGCTTCGTCAACGTTCTCACCGAGCCGGGCGGTGCGCTGGAGGGTGCCCTGGCCCTCGCCGAACGGATCACGGCCAACGGCCCGCTCGCCGTGGCGGCCACCAAGGAGGTCATCGCCAAGGCCGCCGACTGGCCGGCGGACGAGGCCTTCGACAGGCAACGCGAGATCGTCGGCCCGGTGTTCGTGTCCGAGGACGCCCGCGAGGGCGCGACGGCGTTCGCGGAGAAGCGTTCCCCGGTCTGGAAGGGCCGCTGACGACCCGCGTCCCTTCCGCGCGGCCGCGGAAGGGACGCGTCGACGAAGGAGGATCGTGCTCGCCGAACTGCACGTCCACATCGAGGGCACTCTCGAACCGGAGCTGATCTTCGCTCTGGCCGAGCGCAACCGGGTCGCGCTCCCGTACGCCGACCTCGCGGAACTGCGCAGCCGGTACGAGTTCACCGATCTGCAGTCCTTCCTCGACCTGTACTACGCGAACATGCAGGTGCTGCGGACGGCCGAGGACTTCGCCGATCTCGCGCGGGCGTACCTGCGCCGGGCGGCGCAGGCCGGCGTGACGCGGGCCGAGTTCTTCTTCGACCCGCAGGCGCACACGAGCCGCGGCGTGCCGCTGACGGAGGTGGTCGAGGGCCTCGCGGACGCCGTCGCGGCGGGCCGGCGAGAGTTCGGCGTCGATGCGGCGATGATCGCCTCCGTCGTGCGGGACCGGCCCGTGCACGAGGCCGAGGAGGTGTTCGGGGAGCTGCTGCGCCTGTCGGCTCCGATCATCGGGCTGGGTCTGGACTCTGCGGAGGTGGGCTATCCGCCGTCGCTGTTCGAGGACGTGTTCGCCCGCGCCCGCGCCGAGGGCCTGCACACGGTCGCCCATGCGGGAGAGGAGGGCCCGCCCGAATACGTGTGGCAGGCACTGGATCTGCTCGGGGCCGAACGCATCGACCACGGCATCCGATCCCTCGAGGACCCCCTCCTCGTCACGCGCCTCGTGGACGAGCAGATTCCGCTCACGGTCTGTCCGCTGTCCAACGTCCGTTTGCGCGTGGTGGATTCGCTCGAGCGGCATCCGCTGCCGCGCATGCTCGAGGCGGGTCTGCTGGTGACCGTCAACTCCGACGATCCGGCGTACTTCGGCGGGTACGTCGACGACACGTTCGCGGCGCTGCGCGATCGGCTCGGGCTCACGTCCGATCAGCGGGAGACGTTGGCGCGCAATTCGATCGCGGCGTCCTTCGGCTAGCCCGCGGCCTACGGGCCGAGCACGCGGTCCAGGTACGGGTTGGCGAAGGTGCGCTGCGGGTCGACGCGGTCGCGGACGGCGAGGAAGTCGTCGAAGCGCGGATACGTCGTGCGCAGGTCGGCCGCGCTGCGGCCGTGCATCTTGCCCCAGTGCGGCCGTCCGTCCACGGCGCGGGCGATCGCCTCGACCGCATCGAAGTACGCCCGGTGCTCGCGCCGGTGGTACTGGTGCACGGCGAGGTACGCGCTGTCGCGGCCGTGTGCCGTCGACAGCCACACGTCGTCGGCGGCGGCGAAGCGTACCTCGACGGGAAAAGCGACACGGAAGTCGTTGCGGGAGAGCCACGCATCGATCTCGGTGAGCACGTCGGTCACCGAGCCGACGGGTACGGCGTACTCCATCTCCCGGAACCGGACCCGGCGCGGGGAGGCGAAGACGCGATAGCTGCGGTCGACGAATTCCCGCGGCGACAGCGTCCGGGCGGCGAACTCGTTGAGCCGCGGGATGGTCGCGGGGGCGCGGGTCGCGACGCGCTGGACGACCTCGAACATGCCGTTGGCGAGCACCTCGTCGTCGACGAAGCCCCGTACCCGGCCCACCGGGGCGCCGGGCGCGTCGGCGGGCAGCCGGGTGTTGCGCTTGGTGAGCACCCGGTCGGTGTGCGGGAACCAGTAGAACTCGAAGTGGTCGACGGCGAGCCGGTCGCGCTCGAGCACGGCGAGGGTGTCGTGCAGCGTGCCGGGCGCTTCCGCGGCGTGCAGCGCGAAGGCGGGCACGCACTCGAGTGTGATCGTGGCGAGGATGCCGACGGCGCCGAGGCCGAGCCGGGCGGCCTCGTAGAGTTCCGGGTGGTCGTCGGGGGAGCAGTGCACGACGGAACCGTCGGCGAGCACCACGGTGGCGGCGCGGGCGACGGTGGCGAGGCCCCCGAATCGCGCGCCGGTGCCGTGGGTGCCGGTGGACATCGCGCCGGCGAGCGACTGCACGTCGATGTCCCCGAGGTTGGGCACGGCCAGACCCTGGTCCCACAGGAGCCGGTTGAGATCCCGCAGCCGGGTGCCGGCCCGCACGGTGACGAGCGCACCGGCGGAGGTGGGCCGGACGTCCTCGATGCCGGTGAAGCGGTCGAGGGAGACGAGCACGCCGTCGGTGACGGCGGCGCCGCTGAACGAGTGTCCCGCCCCGACCGCCTTGACGCGCAGGCCCCGCTCGGATGCGCGTGCGACGACGGCGGCGATCTCGTCCAGGGATTCCGGAGTCTCGTACGCGCGCGGCGTCGCGGATTCGGTGCGCGCCCAGTTGCGCCAGGTGGCTGCGGGACGGTCGGTGGCCATGGGGCAATCATCGACTTGGACGACCGTCCAGGTCAATAGGGGCCGACGGATCCGGACCGGGTTCTACGATCGGAGGCATGCTGAACCGGTTGCCGGCGGACCAACGTCGAGCCCAACTCGTCGAATCCGCCCTCGCGCTGGCCGAGGGCGGCGGTCTCGGGGCCGTCACAGTGCGTGCCGTCGCCGAGCACGCCGGCGTATCGCTCGGGGTGGTGCACTACTGCTTCGAGAGCAAGGAAGCCCTCGTCGCCGCGATGGGGGAGACGCTGGTGCTCCAGCTCAGCCAGGCGTTGCGCACCGCCTTCACCCTCCCGCAGAACGGGCCGGACCCGCAGGGCCCGCGCGGGCTGCGGCAGCTGCTCTACGCCGGGATCACTGCGATGTGGCCGACGATCGAGGCGACGGCCGACCGTCAGCTGCTCACCTACGAGATCACCACCTATTCGCTGCGCCACCGCGCCGCCGGCGAGCCGCTCGGCGGCAACATCGCCACCGAGCAGTACCGCATCATGGACGTCGAGGCCCAGGCATTTCTCGAGGAGTGCGCCGCCCGCACCGGCACCGAGTGGGTCGAGCCGGTCTCGACCGTCGCGCGCCTGGCGCTGGCCATGCTCGACGGCCTGGTCCTGCGGTGGCTTGTGGATCGTGACAGCGACGCCATCGTCACCGAACTCGACGACATCGCCGCGATCGTCGCCGGCCGGGCCGTGGAAACGACCTGAACCTGGACACAGGTCCAAGTCGGTGCTTGACTGGCCGCGACGACCCGACCTGCCGTGGATTGGACCCCCGCCGTGACCCACCCCCTCGACCGGCTCCACGACGCGACGGCCGACCTGGACCCGCCGCTCGCGGCCGTCGACCTTCCCACACTCCGACGCAACGCCGCCGACCTCGTCCGTCGCGCCGGGGGCACGCCCGTGCGGGTGGCGAGCAAGTCCGTCCGGTGCCGCGCGGTCCTCGAGGAGGTGCTCGGCACCGGCCTCACCGCCGACGGCGGTTTCCGCGGGATCATGGCGTACTCGCTGCGCGAAGCGCTCTGGCTGGTCGAGCGCGGCGCCCGCGACGTGCTCCTGGGATACCCGACCGTCGACCGTGCCGCGCTCGCCGAACTCGCCGGCCGGCCGCACGCCCTCGACGCCGTCACCCTCATGGTCGACTCCGCCGCCCAGCTCGGCATCGTCCGCGACGCCCTCGGCACCGCCCGTGTGCGACCCCGCGTGTGCCTCGACGTGGATGCGTCGCTGCGGCTCGGGCCGGTGCACCTCGGCGTGCGGCGCTCGCCGCTGCGCACGCCCGACGAGGTGGGGCAGCTCGCCCGCTGCGCCACGACCGCCGGCTTCGCCGTCGTCGGAGTGATGTTCTACGAGGCGCAGATCGCCGGTCTGCCCGACACGTCGCTCGCGGTCCGCCTGATCAAGCGCCGGTCGGCCGCCGAGCTGGCCACCCGTCGCAGCGCCGTCGTCGGGGCCGTCCGCGCCGTCGTCGGCGACCTCGAGATCGTCAACAGCGGCGGCACGGGTTCGCTCGAGATCAGTTCCGCGGACCCGGTCGTCACCGAGGTCACCGCCGGCTCCGGCCTCTACGTGCCCACGTTGTTCGACCGATACCGGGCCTTCACACCGCGGCCCGCGCTGTACTTCGCGCTGCCCACGGTGCGCAGGCCCAGTCCCACCATCGCCACGCTCTTCGGTGGCGGTTACATCGCCTCCGGCCCGACGGGTCCGTCCCGGGTACCGCGGCCGGTGCGGCCCGCCGGACTGCGGCTGCTGCGCGCCGAGGGTGCCGGCGAGGTGCAGACCCCGGTCACCGGCCGCGCCGCCGCAGACCTGCCCGTCGGCGGCCGCGTGTGGCTGCGGCATGCCAAGGCGGGGGAGCTGTGCGAGCGGTTCGCGCACCTGCATCTCGTCGACGCCGGCGGCACCCGCACCACCGTCCCCACCTATCGCGGCGAGGGACACTGCTGGTGAGCTACGCCGGTGCCGCGCTGGTGCACAACGCCTTCCAGTCCTGCTCCGTGCGATCGGCGTAGGCGGCGGACCACCGCGCCACCGCCTCGTCGAACACCGTCCCGCGGCCGAGATACCCGGCGACGAACGCGCCGTCCGGGCTCTGGCTGTGGGCGCGGGCGAGCAGCGCTCCGCACAGCCGGCCGTACTGCTCCGATTGTGCGGGCCTGAGCCGTTCCCACTGTACCGATCCCTTCATGTCCCGGAACTGACGGACATAGAAGTCCCGGCGCACGCCGTCGGCACCGGGGACGCCGGTGATCCAGCCGAGAAGCGGATCCGAGTGGGCCTGCAGGATCCGCTGTGCCCCCACGACGCGGGCGCCCTGGCCGTGCGCGATGAGGTCGGCCTCGACCCGGTGCGGGGTCTCCCGGATCCCGCCGTGCGTCTCCAACACCGACCGCCCGGCCTCCTTGACCTGGAGAAACAGCGGCTCGTCGGCCGGGCCGAGCAGCAGGACGAGGAAGCACCGGGTGCCCACGCTGCCCACCCCCACGATCCGCATCGCGAAATCCACGACGCGGTACTGGGAAAGCAGCAGCTGGGCATCCGCCCGCACCGTCGCACGGTAGGACGTGACGATCCGCTCGATGGCGTCGAGTGACCCGATGTCGAGGTGGCGGACGATCGGGGGCTGGTCGACGATGCGCGGAACGCCGTCGGCCGTGGTGACCGTCAGTTTCCTCAGGACCTGTTCCGACGTGCGGCTGCGAGCCTTCTGCACGACGGCTCGTATCGCCTCCGGATTCCGCGACGCCTGCTCGATCTCTTCCGCGTCGACCTGGAAGTAGAACCGCTCGGTGGCCGTCAGGCCGGACAGGAACCGGATGGTCTCGCGGTACGAGCACACCGTCGCGAGGGTCGCGTCCCGGCACTGCTGCTCGGTGCAGCCGGTGTGACGGCCGGCCAGCCATACCGAGGCGGCCAGCCGCTTGACGTCCCATTCCCACGGCGCCGGATACGCCTCGTCGAAGTCGTTGAGATCGAACAGGACCTGTCGCTCCGGCGAGGCGTACAGGCCGAAGTTCGCCAGATGGGCGTCGCCCGAGGCCACCACGTGCGGTCCCGTCACGGCCTCGGTGGACAGGTCCGCCGCCATCGCGGCGGCGCTGCCGCGGTAGTAGGCGAACGGGGACTCCGTCATCCGCTCGTACCGGATCGGCACCAGTTCCGGCAGCCGGGTGCGGTTCTGCTGCTCGAAGATCGCCACGGCGTCGCGGTCGGGGCAACGGAATTCGCCGTGCCCACCGCGGGGCACGCGGCTGCGGGCGGCACGCCCCTCGGCTCGACTGCGCTCGGCGGCGGTAGTCGGTGTCATCCCGCGATTGTGCACCGGCGCACAATGACCGCATGCCCTTTTTCGACGGCAGCACCGGCCGTATCCACTACCGACACTGGCCCGTCGACGGCGCGGCGGCCGCCGTCGTCTTCGCCCACGGGATGCGTCAGCACACCGGCCACTACCACCGCTTCGCGGCGGGCCTGGCGACGCACGGCATCGCGTTGTGGGGCATCGATCTCGCCGGGCACGGTCTGTCCGAGGGCAGCCCCGGCGAACCGGGCGTCCTCGACGACCTGGCTGGGGACCTGCTGCGCGTCGCGGAGGTGGCGGACCGTGCCGAGCCGGGGATGCCGCTGGTGGTGATGGGGCATTCGCTCGGCGCGGCGACCGCCCTCACGCTGCTGCGCACCGACGCCGGCCGCTTCCGTGGCGCCGTGCTGTGCGGGACGCCGCGCTCGGCGGCCGTGCCCGCGACGGCCGAGATCCTCGCGGGGGCACGCATCCCGCTGCTCGCGGTGCACGGCGCCGACGACCGGCTGGCCCCGATCGACCCCGTGCGGGCCTGGGCCCGGACGATCCCGGCCCTGGACCTGCGCGAGTACCCCGACGCGGGCCACGACCTGCTGCACGAACCGGTGCACCGCACGGTGACGCGCGACGTCGCCGAGTTCGTCCGGACCGTGACCGAAGTGCCGGCCCCCCAACAACAGTGAGCGAATGTATCCCTCACTCGATCAGAGGAGATGAAGGATACATTCGCTCACCATGGGCGTGGCCCTACGAGTAGATGGCCTCGATCGCCGTGCCGTGCGCCTCGTGGATGACGTTGCGCTTGAGCTTGAGCGTCGGGGTCAGCTCGCCGGTCTCGATGGTGAAGTCCACTTCGAGGATCCGGTACTTCTTGATCTGCTCGGGGTTGGAGACCTTCCTGTTGCCCTCGGCCACCGCGGCGTCGATCTCCGCGATCAGGTCGGGGTTCTTCAACAGCTCGGACACCGGGGCGTCGGCCGGAATGCTGTGGCGCTCCTTCCAGCCGGGCAGGGCCTCGGGGTCGAGGGTGATCAGCGCGCCGATGAACGGCTTCGCGTCGCCGACGACGATGACCTGGCTGATCAGCGGATGCGCCCGCAGAGCGTCCTCGAGCACGGCCGGGGCGACGTTCTTGCCGCCGGCGGTGACGATGAGCTCCTTCTTGCGGCCGGTGATGTGGACGAATCCGTCCTCGTCGATATTGCCGATGTCACCGGTGTGGAACCAGCCGTCGACGATCGCTTCGGCGGTGGCCTTCTCGTTCTTCCAGTAGCCGCCGAACACCGCGGGGCCCTTGAGCAGCAGCTCGCCGTCCTCGGCGATCCGTGCGGCGTGCCCGTTGACCGGCCGGCCGACGCTGCCCACCCGCTGGTGCTCGGGGGTGTTGATGGTGACGCCACCGGTGGTCTCGGTCAGGCCGTAGCCCTCGAAGATCGGGATGCCGACGCCGCGGAAGAAGTGGCCCAGGCGTGCGCCGAGGGCTGCGCCGCCGGAAACCGCCTGCTCGCACTCGCCACCGAGGGCCGCGCGCAACTTGCTGTACACCAGCTTGTCGAACACCGCGTGCTTGATCTTCAGGCCCAGACCGGGCCGGCCCTTGTCCAGCGCCTCGCTGTACGCGATGGCGGTATCGGAGGCCTTCTCGAAGATCCGGCCCTTGCCGCCGTCGTACGCCTTCTGCTTGGCCGAGTTGTAGACCTTCTCGAACACGCGCGGCACCGACAGGATGAAGTTCGGCTTGAACTCGCCGAGCTGGTCGAGCAGCGTGGTCAGATCGGACGTGTGCGCGACGGTGACGCCGTGCTCGAACGCGCCGAACGAGATTTCGCGGGCGAACACGTGCGCGAGCGGCAGGAACAGCAGGGTCCGCTTGCCGCTCACCATGGAGTTCGGCAGGGCGAGCTTGACGGCCGCCGCCTCGGCCCACAGGTTGCTGTGGGTCAGCTGCACACCCTTGGGGCGGCCGGTGGTGCCCGAGGTGTAGATCAGGGTGGCGGGGGACTCGGCACGCACCTGGTGGCGCCGCTCCTCGAGCTGCTCGTCGGTGATCACGGCGCCGCGCGCGATCAGTTCGTCGACGGCGCCCTTCGCTCCTGCTGCGCCCTCGATCTGCAGGACCTCGCGCAGGGCCGGCGCGGCCTCGGCCACGGCGGCGACCGTCCGCGCGTGGTTGTCGTTCTCCACGACCAGCAGCGAGGTCCCCGAGTCCTCGAGGATCCACTGGGCCTGGTCGGCCGAGGAGGTCTCGTAGATCGCGACGGTGCAGCCCCCGGCGGCCCAGATCGCGTAGTCGATGAGGACCCATTCGTAGCGGGTGCTCGACAGGATCGCGACCCGGTCGCCGAGTTCGATCCCGGAGGCCATCAGGCCCTTGGCCACCCCGCGGACCTGTGCGGCGAACTCGGCGACGGTGACGCTGACCCACCGGCCGTCGACCCTGCGCTCGAACGGCACCCAGGTCGGCGACTCCTTCTCGTGCCGGAAGACGGCGTCCGCCATCGATGCGTCCTCGGGAATCGAGAACGACTGTGGCACGGCAAACTCTCTCACGGTGACCCCTCCATCAATTTTTCACTGGTGGATGTGCATTGCATCACACGAGGACGGAAAACGCAGCAACGGGGGTGCCCGATTTGTAGCCTTTTCGCTCTGACCTGTGAAGATACCTGTTAATGATGGACACGGACAACCGTTGTGCGCGGGTGCGTGCTCAGGCGGGCTCGAGCAGCCGGGCGGCCTCGTCGTCGGAGAGCTGATGGAAGTCGTCGTATGCGGCGCCGACGCTGCCCAGGTCCGCGGGCGTGAACGGGCACACCACCTCGTCGGCCACCGCGCCCACGCGACGCGCCGCCTCCGGGGACGCCACGGGCACCGCCAGCACCACCCGTTCGGCACCGGACTCCCGAGCGGCCAGGCAGGCGACGGCTGCGGTCGCGCCGGTGGCCATGCCGTCGTCGACGAGGACCACCGTGCGTCCCGACAGCGACGTGCGCTCCTTGCCGCCGCGCAGCAGCCGGGCGCGACGGTCGAGTTCGGTGCGTTCACGGGCCTCGATCCGTGCGATCGAGTCCTCGGCCACCCGGCCGATCCGGATGACGTCCTCGTTGAGCACGCGGAAGCCGCCCTCGGCGATGGCGCCCATCGCGAGTTCCGGCTGCCACGGCACCCCGAGCTTGCGGACGACGAGCACGTCGAGCGGGGCGTCGAGGGCGCGAGCCACCTCGCGGGCGACGGGGATGCCGCCGCGTGGGAGGGCGAGGACCACGGGGTTCGCGTCGCGCAGGTGGGCGACCGAGCGGGCCAGCCGCCGCCCGGCCTCCGGACGGCCGGAATAACGCATAGGTCGAGTATGCGCCCGGCGGCGGGCGGCCCGGGCGGGTTTGCGTCCGGATCCGGGCCCGCTCAGGCGACGGTGTGCAGGGCTCAGGCGACGGTGTGCAGGGCTCGGGCGGGCCGCAGGGCGTCGAGGAGCGGCTGCCAGGTGGAGGCGTCGCCGCCGCGCCGCTGCCACTCGCCGGCGAGGGTGGTGTCGTCCGTACCGGCGAGGTCGTCGATGGTGTCGACGCCGTGCCGGTACAGGACCTCGGCGGCCAGTTCGACGGTGTCGGCGGCGATGGGGGCCTCGTCGGGGCTGTAGCGGCGACGGTAGTGGCCGACCTTGCCGGCCCACTGGGCGCTGCCGCCGGTCTCCTCGAAGGTGCGCAGGAGCGCGCGGATCCCGTCGCGGCCGGCGTCCGCGCCCTGGGCGGCCCGGTAGGCCCGGTAGCGATCGGTGACGATCCCGGGATCTACGCCTCGGGTGCGGTGCACTGCGTCGAGCAGGCGCAGGGCCAGGTTGTCGGCTGCGTCGGGCATCGGGGCCTCCCGGTGGTGACATGGCGCGGTGGAGCGGTTCCACAGGTGTATCGCTGATGACCGGGCGTGTGTTGCATCACAGAGTTCCTCGGCGTGTCTTCCTCCCCGTCACAGGGGAGGAAGACACGCTCCGGCGCTATCCGAGCTCGCCGTGCAGGTATGCGGCGTAGGCCGGCAGGTCGAGCTGCCCGTGCCCGGACAGTCCGATCACGATCACCTCGGGCCCGGTCACGGTCCGCGCGTACTCGGCGGCCGCCGCGAGGGCGTGGGCCGACTCGGGGGCGGGCACGATGCCCTCGCTGCGGGCGAACTCGACGGCCGCCGCGAAGGCGTCGGTCTGCGCGACGGCCGTGCCCTGCACGTATCCCAGTTCGACGGTGTGGCTGAGCAGCGGCGCCATGCCGTGGTAGCGCAGCCCGCCGGCGTGGATGGGGTCGGGGATGAAGTCCTGACCGAGGGTGTGCATCTTGAGCAGCGGGGTGAGGCCGACGATGTCGCCGTGGTCGTAGCGGTACTCGCCCTGCGTGATGGACGGGCACGCGGCCGGCTCGGCGGCCACCACCCGCGTCGTGGCGCGACCGTGCAGCACCTCGCGCAGGAACGGGAACGACAGGCCGGCCAGGTTGGAGCCGCCACCGGCGCAGCCGAACACGACGTCGGCCTGCTCCTCTCCGGCGGCGCGCAGCTGGGCGACGGCTTCGAGACCGATCACGGTCTGGTGCAGCACGACGTGGTTGAGCACACTGCCGAGCGCGTACCGGGCGGCGGGGTCGCCGGCGGCGACCTCCACGGCCTCGGACACGGCGATCCCCAGCGAGCCGGGGGTGTCCGGCTGTTCGGCGCGCACCTTGCGGCCGGACGCGGTGAGTTCCGACGGGCTCGAGTGCACGGTGCCGCCGTACACCTCGATGAGGTGCCGGCGGTACGGC
>NZ_PCZU01000115.1:18594-35932 GCF_002887785.1 Rhodococcus sp. ENV425 | reverse complement strand
CGAGGCGCGCACCTGCCACACCTCGAGATCGATGCCGAACTTGGCGCATGCGAACGACAGCGCGCTGCCCCACTGGCCGGCGCCGGTCTCGGTCGTCAGCTTCTTCACGCCGTCGAGGGAGTTGTAATACGCCTGCGCCAGAGCCGAATTCGTCTTGTGGCTGCCCACCGGGCTCACGCCCTCGTACTTGACGTAGATGCGGGCGGGGGTGCCGAGTGCGCGCTCGAAGGACCGAGCCCGCAGCAGCGGCGTGGTGCGGTAGGTCGCGTACGCCTCCCGGACGGGTTCGGGGATCGCGATGTCGGTCTCGGTGGACAGCTCCTGCTCGATCAGGCCGGCGGCGAACAGCGGTTCGAGGTCGGCGGCCGTGACCGGTTCCCTGGTGCCGGGATGCAGGTGCGGCGGCGGGGCGTCGGGCAGATCTCCCGCGATGTTGTACCAGTGGGTGGGAATGCTGACGAGCTCCGGCACCGGAAGGTCCTTTCGTCTGTCGAGAGTGGAACCGGTTCAGTGTGCCCCCGTCGCACGTGGCCCGTCCGGCGGAGGGCTCGCGGTGTCGACAGAAATATGTAGACCGGTCTATTATTTTGCCGTGACCACCAAGGGAGCACGCACGAAGGCGCGCATGATCGACACCACGCTGGAGCTGATCCAGACCCGCGGCTACCACGGCACCGGCCTCGCCCGCATCACCGACGCCTCCGGTGCGCCCCGGGGCTCGGTGTACTTCCATTTCCCCGGCGGCAAGGACGAGCTCGTCGTGGCGGCGCTGGACCGGGTGGGTGCGGAGTTCACCGGCCTGCTCGAGGCGCTGCTGGCCGAGGGGCGGACCGCCGCCGAGATCGTCGCCGCGGTGTTCGACGACCTCGCCGCCCGGCTCGGGCGATCCGGGTTCGCGGCCGGCTGCGCCGTCGCCTCCGTCGCCGTCGACGCCGCCACCGACAACCCCGTTCTGCAGCAGAGCTGCGCCCGCGTCTACGAGTCGTGGCGGGTGGTCCTCGAGCGGGGGCTCGCCCGCGACGGGATGCCCGATGCCGCCCGGCTCGCCGGGGTGATCGTCAGCCTCGTCGAGGGCGCGACCACCGTCGCCCGTGCCCGGCACGACGTGTCCCCTCTGGTGGACGCCCGTGCCGTCGCGCTCGACCTCCTCGGAGCCGCGCGATGAGCGCCGCGGTGGTCTTCGGCGCGACGGGGTTCATCGGCCGCGGCCTGCTGCGGGAACTGCTCACCGACCCGGACGGCGACGACCTCGTCGTCGCGGCGGTGCGGACCGCGGAGTCGGGGGCGCGGCTGCGCGACCGGCTCGTGTCCGGCGGGGTGCCGCTGGACCGGCTCTCGGTCCAGGTGTTCGATCCGGGCTCCGTCGAGCTCGTCCTGGATCCCGTGGCGGCGGACGTGCGCGACGTCTACAACCTCGCCGCCGCGTTCGCCTTCGGGATGACGGCCCGGGCGGCGCGTGAGGTGAATGTGGTTCTGGCCGAGAAGATCACCCGATTCGCGGCCGCTGCCGGCGCGCGCCGGCTGGTGCACGTCAGCGGATACCGCGTCGCGGCGTACCCGGCCGTGCCGGCGCCGTGGCCGCCCCGGTACCGGCGCCGGATCTACCGGAGGTTCGGCGCGTACGAGGCGTCGAAGATCGAGGCCGACGCGGTGGTGCGTGCACTCGCCGCGGAGCTCGGGGTCCCCCTTACGGTGGTCAACCCCGGAACGGTGATCGGCGACTCCCGGACCGGGGAGGCCGATCAGTACCTGGGTCTCGCGGAGCTGGTCGTGCAGCTCGCCCGCGGGCAGCTGCGCGCCGTGCCCGGCTCGCGGCGCACCGTGCTGCCCGTCGTCACCATCGACCACCTCGCGCGCTTCCTGGCGCTGATGCCGCGGGACCCGGAGACGGCGGGGCGGGCCTACTGGGTCCTCGACGACGCCACGCCGCCGCTGCCCGAGCTGGTCGCGCTGGTCGCCGACGAACTCGGGGTGGCCGCGCCGCGCCTGCGGATACCCGTCGCGGCGCTGTGGGCTCTGCCGGCCCGCCTGACCGGGGCGGAGAAGGAGACCCTGAGTTTTCTCAGCGCCGACACCTATCCGACGGCGCCCGCCACCGCCCTCGCGCGCCGGCACGGGCTCGAGTACCCGCCGGTGCGGCCGGCGCTGCGGCTGTGGGCCCGCCACGTGGCGGCGACGGCACCGGATGCGGCGTCCGGATAGGGTGGTCGGGGACCCTTGTCCGGCGCTGTGGAAGGGTCATGGCCGTCCATCCGATAAACTGCAGGTCAAATGAGTGATACTGTGCAAGACCCCGAAGCCGACACCGCTACCCCCACGTTCGCCGATCTGGACATCGACGCCCGTGTGCTGCAAGCGCTTTCGGATGTGGGCTACGAGACCCCGTCGCCGATCCAGGCGGCCACCATCCCGCCGCTGCTGGAGGGGCGCGACGTCGTCGGTCTCGCGCAGACCGGCACCGGCAAGACCGCCGCGTTCGCGGTGCCGATCCTGTCGCGGATCGACACCGCGGTGAAGCGGCCCCAGGCACTGGTCCTGGCTCCCACCCGTGAGCTCGCCCTGCAGGTCGCGGAGGCTTTCGGTAAGTACTCGGCGCACATCCCGGGTCTGCACGTGCTGCCCATCTACGGTGGCCAGAGCTACGGCGTGCAGCTGTCCGGGCTGCGCCGTGGCGCGCACGTCATCGTGGGCACCCCCGGACGTGTGATCGATCACCTCGCCAAGGGCACCCTCGACATCTCCGAGCTCGAGTTCCTCGTGCTCGACGAGGCCGACGAGATGCTCACCATGGGCTTCCAGGAGGACGTCGAACGGATCCTCGCCGACACCCCGGAGACCAAGCAGGTCGCGCTGTTCTCGGCGACCATGCCGGGCGCGATCCGCCGGCTGTCCAAGCAGTACCTGCACGACCCGGTCGAGATCACGGTCAAGTCGAAGACGACGACGTCGGCGAACATCACCCAGCGCTGGGTGCTCGTGTCGCACCAGCGCAAGCTCGACGCCCTGACCCGGATCCTCGAGGTCGAGCAGTTCGAGGCGATGATCCTCTTCGTCCGTACGAAGCAGGCCACCGAGGACCTCGCGGAGCGGCTGCGAGCCCGCGGTTTCTCGGCCGCCGCGATCAACGGTGACATCGTGCAGGCCCAGCGCGAACGCACCATCGGCCAGCTCAAGAGCGGTGCGCTGGACATCCTCGTCGCGACGGACGTGGCGGCCCGCGGTCTGGACGTCGACCGCATCAGCCACGTCGTGAACTACGACATCCCGCACGACACCGAGTCCTACGTGCACCGCATCGGCCGCACCGGCCGCGCCGGGCGCAGCGGTGACGCCCTGCTGTTCGTCGCCCCCCGCGAGCGGCACCTGCTCAAGGCGATCGAGCGGGCCACCCGGCAGCCGCTCACCGAGATCCAGCTGCCGTCGGTGGAGGATGTCAACGCCCAGCGCGTCGAGAAGTTCAACGATTCGATCACCGAGGCGCTCACGTCGGATCACCTGTCGCTGTTCCGCACGTTCGTCGAGGACTACGAGCGCGAGCACGACGTGCCCCTCGCCGACATCGCGGCGGCGCTGGCCGTGCTCTCCCGCGACGGGGAGTCGTTCCTCATGGAGGCCGAACCCGAGCCCGTGGCGCCGCCGCGGCGGGAACGCGAGCCTCGGGAGCGGCCGCCGCGCCGGTTCGACGACGACGGTGCGTCACGCGTCGGGCGCGACGGGCAGGAAATGGCGACCTACCGCATCGCCGTGGGTAAGCGGCACCGGGTGGTGCCCGGCGCGATCGTCGGCGCCATCGCCAACGAGGGCGGCCTGCGCCGCAGCGACTTCGGGCACATCAGCATCCGCCCGGACCACAGCCTCGTCGAGCTGCCGAAGGACCTGTCGCCGGAGACGCTCGAGGCGTTGCGCGGCACCCGCATCTCCGGGGTGCTCATCCAGCTGCAGCCCGACAGCGGCGCACCGGCGGGTCGGCCGTCGACCTACCGTCAGCGCGACGACCGCGGCGAACGCCGTCAGGGTGAGCGCAAGGAGTACGGCGGCAAGAAGGACTGGGGCGATCGCGGCGGCCGCAACAAGGACTTCGGTGGGCGCGGCGACCGGTTCGGCGACAAGCCGAACCGCGGATTCCGTGAACGCTCCGGCGAGCGCGGGCAGTCCGGTGGACACGGCTCGGGCGGCCACAGCGGCGGCTACCGCGGGCGCGACTGAGCACAGCGGCGGCCACCGCGGGCGCGACTGAGCACAGCGGCGGGGCTCACATCTTCCCGTACCGCGCGAGGACGAAGCAGTACGCGCCGTACGCGGCGATACCGAGGCCGGCCGCGACGAGCAGGATCTGACCGAACGGGGCGGTGCCCAGCGTCTTGAGGGCACCGTCCAGTCCCGTCGCCTTGGACGGATCGGCGGTGAACGTCGCGACGAGGACCAGGACGCCGGCGCCGGCGATCGCCAGGCCCTTCGCGACGTACCCGACGGCGCCGAGCGGCTCGGCGTACCGGGGCAACCGCGCCCGGTGCAGGTCGTCGAGGAACTTCTTCGCCGCGCCCTTGTAGACGTGGTAGGCGCCGATTCCGATGATCACCAGCCCGGCCGCGACGAGCAGGACCTTGCCGCCTCCGGACTGCATCAAGCGGGCACTGAGTCCGGCGTTCTGTTCACCGCTCGACTTGCCGGTGCCCCGCGCGAACTGGAACGCGGCCAGTGCCAGCGCCAGGTACGCCACGGCGACGCCGACGGTCTTGACCCGGTCCAGGGCGGACGGTTTCTCGACGTCCGAACGTTTGCCCACTGCGGCCTCGACCAGACGCCACAGTGCCAGCGCCGTGAGCGTCACGGCCAGGATCCACAGGACGATCCGGCCGCCGGGCTGGGCGGCGAGCTCGCCGAGGGCACCGGACTGATCGGCACTGGCCGGATCGCCGAACGCGACCTGGACGACGATGTAGGCGATCAGCAGGTGCACGACCCCGCTCGCGGCCTGTCCGACCCGCGCCACCTTCTCGAACATCGGGTGCTGGGCAGCGCCCGCAGCTCCCGTGCTGGTCTGTTGTCCGGTCACGCGACGGCCTCCAGGATCTCGCGGCGACGGCGCCGGGGCGCCCCGGCAGTGGTGCCTACGGCGAGCCTATCGCGCCGGCGGGGCGTCGTCCGGGTTCGCCGGCGCCGGCTACCGGACCCTGCCGGCCAGGACGTCGGCGGTGGCGCCGTCGACGGATTCGCGGATGATGTCGGCGTGGCCGGCGTGCCGGGCCCATTCCTCGATCTGATGCAGGACCAGGAACCGCACGGAGAGCGGCACGCCCTGGTCCAGCCATCGGGCGATGTCCGCCGGCAGTTCCACCACCCGGCCCAGGTCCGGGTCCGCCCGCAGCACGTCGGCGAAGCGGGCCGCGACTGTGTCGAGCCGGGCGAGCTGATCCGCGACGGTCTCGTCGTCGCGCAGCGCCCACCCGGCCGTCCACGCCGCCACCGGGTCCGGCTCGCGGCTCTGCGTCCCGGCGATGCGGTCGGCGGCGGCGACCTCGCCGTCGATCACATGGTTCAACAGCGACGCCAGGCTCATCGCGGAGGCGCTGGGCACGCTGCGCGCCTGGTCCTCGGTCAGGCCGGACAGTGCGTTGCGGAACGCGGCGCGCTGATTGTCGAGAAGCAGGAGCAGCAGATCGGTCTCGTTCGTCGTCATGCGCCCAGTGTGGGAGCCATTGCGGACACCCGCGGTCCTGAATCGGCGAACTGGGTGCGGTACAACTCGCCGTAACGCCCGCCGGCGGCGAGCAGCTCGGAATGGGTGCCGCGCTCGACGATGCGTCCGGCCTCGACCACGAGAATCAGATCCGCCGCGCGGACCGTGGACAACCTGTGTGCGATCACCACGGAGGTCCGTCCGGCCAGCGCCTCCGTGAGCGCCTCCTGCACGGCAGCCTCCGACGTCGAGTCCAGGTGCGCGGTGGCCTCGTCGAGGATGACCACCCGCGGGTGGGCGAGCAGCAGCCGCGCAATGGTCAGCCGCTGGCGCTCACCGCCGGAGAGCCGGTACCCGCGCTCGCCGACGACGGTGTCCAGGCCGTCGGGCAGGGAGCGGATCAGGTCGGTGAGCCGGGCCCGGCCCAGCACCTCCCACAGCTCGTCCTCGGTTGCCTCCGGGCGGGCCAGGAGCAGATTCGCCCGCACGCTCTCGTGGAACAGGTGCCCGTCCTGGGTGACCATGCCGACGGTCCCGCGGATCGACGCGGTGGTGAGCCGGCGCACGTCGACCCCGCCGAGCAGCACGGATCCGGAGTCGGTGTCGTAGAGCCGCGGCACCAGTTGCGCGATCGTGGACTTGCCGGCGCCGGAGGAGCCCACCAGGGCCACCATCTGCCCGGGCTCGGCCCGGAAGCTCACGTCGTGCAGGACCGGTGCGCCGCCGCGGGTGTCGAGCGTGGCCACCTCCTCCAGCGACGCCAGCGAGACCTTGTCGGCGGCGGGGTATGCGAAATCCACGTGCCGGAACTCGACGGCGACCGGGCCGTCGGGGACGGGGCGGGCGTCGGGGGCCTCCTCGATCAGCGGCCGCAGGTCGAGCACCTCGAAGACCCGCTCGAAGCTCACCATCGCGCTCATCACGTCGACGCGGGCGCTCGCGAGTGCCGTCAGCGGCGAGTACAGGCGCGTCAGCAGCATCGCCATCGCCACGACGGCACCCGGCTCGAGCTGGCCGCGCAGCGCGTAGAAGCCGCCGAGGCCGTAGACGAGGGCCAGCGCGAGGGCGGACACGAGGGTCAGGGCTGTGACGAACACCGACTGCAGCATCGCCGTCTTCACCCCGATGTCGCGCACCCGGCGGGCGCGGACGGCGAACTCCGACGACTCCTGCGACGGCCGGCCGAACAGCTTCACCAGCGTCGCGCCGGGCGCGGAGAATCGCTCCGTCATCTGGGTGCTCATCACCGAATTGTGGTTGGCCGCTTCACGATTCAGGCGCGCCAGCCGCACGCCCATGTGCCGGGCGGGCACCACGAAGATCGGCAGCAGTAACAGCGCGAGCAACGTGATCTGCCAGGAGATCCCGATCATCACCACGAGCGTGATCGCGAGGGTGACGAGGTTGCCGACCACGCCGGACAGGGTGTCACTGAACGCCCGTTGGGCGCCGATGACGTCGCTGTTGAGCCGGCTGACAAGGGCGCCGGTGCGGGTGCGGGTGAAGAACGCGATGGGCATGCGCTGCACGTGGTCGAACACGGTGGTGCGCAGGTCGAGGATGAGGTCCTCGCCGATGCTCGCGGACAGCCAGCGGTTCAGGATGCCGAGCCCGGCCTCGACGACGGCGATGGCGGCGATCAGCACCGCCAGCCACGTGATCACCGAGAGGTCGGCGCGGTCGACGATGGCGTCGATCACCCGGCCGGCGAGGACCGGGGTGGCCACGCCGAGTGCGGCGATCACCACGCTCAGCAGCAGGTACATGCCGATGTTGCGGCGGTGGGGGCGGGCGAACTCGGCGATCCGGCGCAGGCTGGCGCGCGAGAACGGACGCCGGTCGCTCTGCGCGTGCATCGCGTTGTACATCGCGTTCCACGCGGTCACTTCCATGCTCATGCGGGAGCCTCCTGAAGTCGGTCGCCCGACCGTAGAACCTCGAGTGGACTCGAGGTCAAGCGTAGGTGCGCGGACTGCTGCGGGCTCGCGAGGCCGGCACCGAGTCTGCCCGTTCGTGTAGAACCCGCCACCGGATTCTGCACGTGACCTCCGACAGGGCCCGTCGTCACGGCCGCGCACGTAGGGTCGGAGCATGGCACCGAAGATCGCAACGGCGGACCGCGTGGACCGCGACCGGCTGCTCGAATTCGTCCGCCCGCGCCACCGCGGCACCCTGGTCACCACCCGGTCCGACGGCCGGCTGCAGATGTCCCCGGTCACGTGCGGGCTGGACGACGCCGGCCGCATCGTGATCGCGACCTACCCGGAACGCGCCAAGGTCGTCAACATCCGCCGCCGCCCGGCCGTGTCGATCCTGATCCACTCCGACGACTGGAACGGGCCCTACGTCCAGGTCGACGGCACCGCCGAGGTGATCGACCTGCCGGACTCGGTCGAGCCCCTCGTCGAGTACTTCCGCGCCGTCGCCGGGGAGCACCCCGACTGGGACGAGTACCGGGAGGCGATGCGCACGCAGGGCAAGTCGCTGATCCGCATCACCGTCGAGGACTGGGGTCCGGTCGCGACGGGCGGTTTCCCGCCCGGCCGGGCCTGAGCCGCCCGATCAGCGAGCGACGTCGACGACCAGCCGCGTCGGGTTCGTCAGCGCGTACACGGCGAACGGCGTGTTCGGCTCCGCGACGCCGACGAACGACTGGGTCACGCCCTCGAAGACGCCGGAGCCGTTGACCTCGACGACCGAGCCGCCCGGCTGCGCGAGCACCGGGTTGGGGCCGGAGTACGGTTCGACCCCGCTGTCGAACGGATACGCGGACCCGTCGATGAGCACCTGCAGGATCGCGCCGCCGGCGACGGCCACGTCGTTGCCGCTGCCGTCCTGCACCGCCCGGTCGACGTATCCGACGCGCCACCCCGGGGTGCCGGTGCCGCCCATCTCGTACACGACCCGGTCGAAGTTCTCGTGCCGGCCGGTGCGGATGTCGGTGACGGTCAGCTTCGCGCCGGCCGAGGCGGGCGACGTCTTGTCCGATGCGTCGGTCGGCGCGGGCTCGGGGGTCGGCGACGAGTCGGCGGACCCCGACCCCGACGAGATCGTGGAGGTGGCGGTGCTCGCCGACGCGGACGGTGCCGGGCTGTCGGCGTCCGAGCAGCCCGCAAGTACCAGCGCGGCGGCGGTGACGGCGAAGGCGATCCGGGCGTGCTTCATGAGCAAGATGTTACGGCTGTGACGGCCCGGTCTCCGGGAGGCGTGCCTCACCCGAGCAGTTCGCGCAGGTAGGCGACATCCTCGGCGATCCCCTCCGCCGGGGT
This sequence comes from Rhodococcus sp. ENV425, assembly GCF_002887785.1. Classification (NCBI taxonomy): domain Bacteria; kingdom Bacillati; phylum Actinomycetota; class Actinomycetes; order Mycobacteriales; family Nocardiaceae; genus Rhodococcus; species Rhodococcus sp. ENV425. Next base: position 26,983 of record NZ_PCZU01000115.1, on the reverse strand, counting down.
CTCGAGGACGATCGGCGCGTCCGCGGCCCGGCACACCGCCACCAGCAGGCCGGGGTCGATCGTGCCGGCGGCGATGTTGGCGTGCCGGTCCCGGCCGGAGCCGAAGCCGTCGCGGGAATTGTTCAGGTGCACCAGATCGATCCGGCCGGTCGCGGCCCGTACCCGCTCGACGACGTCGACGAGGTCCTCGCCGCCCGCCCACGCGTGGCAGGTGTCGAGGCATAAGCCCACGTCGTAGTCGCCGACGGCATCCCACAACCGCGCGATCGCATCCACGTGCCGGGCCATCGCGAACTCGCCCCCGGCGGTGTTCTCGATCAGGACGGGCACCGCGAACCCGCCCTTGTCCTCCTGTCGCTCGAACAGCTTGCGCCAGTTCTCCACGCCCGCGGCGACCTCCTCGCCGGACCGGACGTGGCCGCCGTGCACCACCAGGCCGAAGGCGCCGATCCGGGCGGCCGCCTCGGCGTGCTCGGCCACGGCCTTGCGCGACGGCATCCGCAGCCGGTTGTTCGTGCTGGCCACGTTGATCACGTAGGGGGAGTGCACCACCACCGCGACGTCGGAATCGCGGATCTGTTCCTCCCGGGGGTGCGGGCCCGGCTTCGTCCACTGCTGGGGATCGCCGAGGAACAGTTGCACCAGGTCTGCGCCGACGCGTTCGCCGCAGCCGATCGGATCGTCGTCCTGCCGGACGTGTGCTCCTATCCGCATGGTCTCGACGGTAGCGCCCGGCGGCGACGCAGGAGAACCTCACCGGGACGTCACCGGGCGCACCCTGAGAACCGTCCGGCGCGGAATCCGGGACGTCCCCGATGGTGCCCTGTCGGAAAAGTCAGGAAGATGGTGGGCATGCCAGCCCACACCGCCACTGCCGCGCGCGCAATCGACCTGAGAAAGATCTACGGAACCGGTGAGACCGCCGTCCACGCCCTCGACGGGGTGAACGCGGAGTTCGCGGCGGGGGAGTTCACCGCCATCATGGGTCCCTCGGGTTCGGGGAAGTCGACGCTGATGCACTGCCTCGCCGGCCTCGACACCGCCACGTCCGGTTCGGTGGTCCTCGGCGACACGGACCTGACCGACCTGTCGGACAAACAGATGACGCAGCTGCGGCGCGACCGCATCGGCTTCGTCTTCCAGGCGTTCAACCTGGTGCCCACGCTCACTGCACTCGAGAACATCACGCTGCCCGTCGACATCGCCGGCCGCAAGGTCGACCGCGAATGGCTGGACACCGTCGTGAACCGCCTGGGACTCGGCGACCGGCTCGACCACCGGCCCGGGGAGTTGTCCGGCGGTCAGCAGCAGCGCGTGGCGTGCGCCCGCGCGCTCGCCGGCCGGCCCGAGATCATCTTCGGCGACGAGCCCACCGGCAACCTCGATTCCCGTTCCTCGGGCGAGGTGATGTCGATCCTGCGGGCCGCGGTCGACGAGTTCGGGCAGACGGTCGTGATCGTCACCCACGATCCGCGTGCGGCCAGCTACGCGGATCGGGTGGTGTTCCTCGCGGACGGGCGCATCGTCGACGAGATGCGCGACCCGACCGCCGACTCGGTCCTCGACCGGATGAAGCAGTTCGACGCCGTCGCCGTTCCCACGGCGAAGTAGGGCGAGCCGATCATGAGCGCGAATCCCATCCGCAGGGTTGCCCTGCGCAATCTCGCCGCCCACAAGGTGCGGCTGCTGCTGACCGTCCTGTCCGTGGTGCTCGGCACCGCGTTCGTCACCGGCTCCTTCGTCTTCACCGACACCCTGCAGCGCACATTCGACAGCATCTTCGCCGACGCCGCCAAGGGCGTCGACGTCCGCGTCAGCAGCGAACAGCAGGGCGCGAGCGGCGTCCCCGACTCCGACGTCGCCGTCGTCGCCGCGGTCCCCGGCGTGCGGACCGTGGTGCCGGCGTTCGGTGGGCCGGTCATCGTCCTCGACTCCGAGGGCGCGGCCATCCAGACCGGCGGCGCCCCCAGCGAGGGCACCGCCTACCTGCCCCCCGACCAGCAGCTCGGCGACCCCAACGAGTTCGTCGCCGGACAACCGCCCGCCGTCGACGGCGAGATCGCGCTCAACTCGAGCGCCGCCGAGCGTGCCGGACTGTCCGTCGGGGACCCGACGAAGATCCTCGCCGCCTCGGCCGGGATCGTCCCGGTCACGGTCAGCGGCATCTACGACGTCGAGACCGACACCGGCGGCTACGTCGGGGCGATGTTCACCGAGAACCAGGCCCGCACCCTGTTCACCGACGGCACGCACGTGCAGTACATCGACGTCGCCGGCGACGGTGTGCCCGCGGACGAGCTGCGGGACCGCATCGCCGCCGCCGTGCCCGGCCAGAAGGTCCAGACGGGCGCCGAGGTCAGCGAGGAGATCAAGACCGAGATCGAGGAGGCGCTGAGCTTCCTGAACTACTTCCTGCTCGCGTTCGGCGCGATCGCGCTGCTGGTGGGCACCTTCATCATCTACAACACCTTCTCGATGATCGTGGCGCAGCGACTGCGGGAGCTCGCGTTGCTGCGGGCGATCGGGGCGAGCCGCAGCCAGGTGGGCCGGTCGGTGAACCTCGAGGCACTGGTCGTCGGGATCGTGGGCAGTGCCCTCGGCATCGCCGGCGGCGTGGCCCTGGCCTACGGGCTGCGCTCCGCGCTCAACGCGTTCGACGTCGGCCTGCCCTCGGGCCCGCTGCAGCTCGCGCCGCGGACCGTGCTCGTGGCCCTGCTCATCGGCGTCGTCGTCACCGTGGTCAGCGCCTACGCGCCGGCCCGCCGCGCGAGCAAGGTCCCGCCGGTCGCGGCCATGCGGGAGGAGTCCACCGCGACCGTCGAGTCGCTGCGGCTGCGGACCGTCATCGGAGCCGTCGCCGCCGTGGCCGGTGCCGTCACCGTCGTCGTCGGCGCCCAGGGCACCGGCGGTGGCGCGGCCTCCACCGTCGGCGTCGGGGCCTTCGCCCTGATCATCGCGGTCCTGCTCGCGGCGCCCGCGCTGTCGCGGCCCTTCGTCGCGGGGCTCGGCGCGGTCTTCGCCCGCCCGTTCGGGGCCGTGGGCCGGCTCGCCCGCACCAACGCGGTGCGCAACCCCCGCCGTACCGCCGCCACCGCCTTCGCGCTCACGCTGGGTCTGATGCTGGTGTCGGTGATCGGGGTGTTCGGCGCGTCCGCCAAGGAGAGCGTCAACTCGCTCGTCGACACCGGCGTCAAGTCCGACTTCATGCTCACCGGACCGCAGATGATCGGGGTGCCCGTGGGGGCCGCCGCCGCGGCGGCGCGGGCCGAGGGCGTGGAGGAGACCATCGCGATGCACGGCGTCCCGGCGCGCATCGGCGACGAGGACACGTTCGGCGTCGCGCTGTCCGGCCCCCTCGGCGACGTGCTCGAGGTCGACGTCACCGAGGGCCGGGAGGACGTCGCCGGCACCGACCTGCTGGTGTCGCAGACCACGGCGGGCGAGAAGGGTTGGAAGGTCGGCGACGCGGTCACCCTCACCAGCCGCGACGGCGAGGACGTCGGCACGACGGTGAGCGGCATCTTCGCCGACAACCAGTTGCTCGGCTCGTGGGTCGTCTCCGAGGAGGTCTACCAGCAGTTCACCCCGCCTGCGTCGCGCTCGGACTTCGTGGTGTTCGTGAACACCGCGGCCGGCAGCGATCCGGAGACGATCCGCACGGCGCTCGAGGACGCCACCAAGCAGTTCGTCGTGGTCCAGGTGCTCGATCGGGAGCAGTTCAAGGGCCAGCAGGCCGCCCAGATCGACACGCTGCTCGCCGTGCTCTACGGGCTCCTGGCGCTGGCGGTGGTCATCGCGGTCCTGGGCATCGTCAACACCCTCGCCCTGTCGGTGGTGGAGCGGCGCCGGGAGATCGGCATGCTCCGCGCGGTCGGCATGCAGCGGGTCCAGGTCCGCCGCACGATCTACATCGAGTCGATGCTCATCGCGGTGTTCGGCGCGGTCGTCGGTCTGGTGCTGGGCCTGGCGTTCGGCTGGGGCTTCGTCCGGACGCTGGCCGACCAGGGCCTCGACAAGATCGCCGTCCCGTGGGGGCAGGTGATCGCCATGCTCGTCGGTTCCGGCGTGGTCGGTGTGCTCGCCGCCCTGTGGCCCGGCGTCCGTGCCGCACGCACGCCGCCGCTCGAGGCGATCTCCGACATCTGACGCGACGGGACCCCCGCCCGTCTCCCTCCGCCCCCGGTGCCCCGCGCGCCGGGGGCGGAACTCGTGCTGCCGCAGGCGCGACCCGGCCGCGGTGACCGGGACCCTCGTCTCCGGACGTGAGTTGTCCACAACCGGCCCGTTCTTCCACAGTTTCACGCCGGCGGCAGTGCGCCCCGCCGCGGCAGGCGCGCAGCGGATTACGCTGCTGCGCCGAGGGGGTGGATCGAATGGATCTTCGGCAGTTGCAGCGGTGGGACCCGGATGCGCTGGACGGTCTCGGCGCGGTGCTGGACCGGCATGCGGGGGAACTCGAGCGGATCGGCGCGCAGATCACCGCGTCGGGACGGTTCGACGGACAGTGGTCGGGGCTCGCGCACGCGGCCGCCGAGCAGCGGCTCGATGACGTCACCGGCGGGATCGTGCGACGGTCCGACGCGTATCGGGAGGTGAGCCGCTGCGCGGCGTGGTGCGCGCCGCGGCTGCGGGCACTGCGCGCGGAACTCGACGACGCGACCCGCTGGGCGCGGGACCGGGCGTTGACCGTGCGGGACGACGGAACCGTCGCGGGCGGACCGGGTACCGACCCGGAGCGGCACGAGGCACAGGCCCGCATCCGTGCGGTCCTCGACCGGGCCGAGACGCTGGATCGGCGGGCCGCAGCCGACCTCGGCCGGGTGCCGGACCAAAGCCCTTCGCGTCCGCTCGGTTTCGGGGGCGTGCGCGCTGCGCCCGCGTCCACCCCGGCGGTGCCGGCGCCCGGGACGGCGGCGGCCCAGGTGGCCGCGTGGTGGGCCGGACTCGACCACGGCGAGCGCACGAAGGTCGTCACCCTGGCACCCGAGCTGATCGGCAACCTCGACGGCGTGCCGGCCGCGGTCCGCGACCTGGCCAACCGCGCGCAACTGGCGGGGGAACGGCGCCGGCTCGAGGAGGTCGCCGCCCGATTGCAGGCCCAGCTCGACGCCGATCCGCTCGGCGGACTGGCGAGCAACGCCGACGCCGGACTCGCCCAGACCCGCAACAAGATCGCCGCGCTCGACGCCATCGAGACGACGCTGGCCCGCGAGGACCGGCGGCTGCTGGGCCTCGATCTGTCGGGCCGGGAAGCGATGGCCGCGGTGGCGGTCGGGGACGTCGACACCGCCGACCACGTCACCGTGTTCACCCCCGGCGCCGGCTCCACGGTGCAGGGCAACCTCGCCGGGTACGACACCCGGATGGCGGCGCTGCGGGAGGAGGCCATGCGCCACCTGCAGGAGGCCGGCCGTGCCGCCGAGTCGGTCGCCGCCGTGACGTGGCTGAACTACCAGGTGCCGCAATGGGGCTGGGGCCTCGCCCGCACCGAGCTGAGCCCGGTGTCGGACCTCGCGGCGGTTCGTGCCGCCCCGCGGCTCGCCGGCTTTCTCGACGGTCTGTACGCCGAGCGGGACCCGCACGTCACCGCCGTCGGTCACTCCTACGGTGCGCTCGCCACCGGCCTGGCGCTGCAGCAGGGTGTCGGGGTGGACGCCGCCGTGTTCCTCGGCGCCCCGGGAATCGGCACCGACGACGTCGCCGAACTCGGTGTGCCGCCGGGCGCGACGTACCTCGTGGAGGCCGACCGCGACCCGGTCGGTGACGTCGGCACGTTCGACGGCGATCCGAGTTTCCTCGACGGCGTGACCCACCTGTCGAGCGACGCCGGGGCGGACGCTTCCGGCCGGCCGCGGCTCGGCTCGACCGGGCACAGCGAGTACCTGAGCGACGGAACGATGAGCCTGTACAACGTCGCCGCGGTCGTCGGCGGCCTCCCGGATCGAGTGGTGCGATGAAGGTTCTGCGCGTCGGTGTGCCGGTGCTGGCCCTGTCGCTCGCGGGGTGCGCGGGCGGGCCGGTCCCCGTCGCCGTGCCCGAGCCGGTGGCGGCGGACCGCGCCGGTGCCGTCGAGTACTACACCCGGGTCCAGCGCGACGCGATGGCCGCCCTGTCGGACGCTTTCCCGGAGATGCAGTTCCGGCAATCGGACCCGGCCACGACGGCCTACTGCGAGATGCCCGGCGGATCGGCGGGCACCACGGTGTTCCTCCCGATCCACCTCTCCGATCGGCCGGTGCCGCCGGGGCAGCTGGAGCGGGCGGCGCGGGTGTTCGAGGAATCGTTGGCGGGCACCGGTTTCCGCGGTGCCCGGTCGCTGCCGGTCGAGACCGGGCTCCAGATCCGGATGTTCGCCGCGGACGGTTCCTCCATCTCGTTCGGCAGCTATCTCGCCGCGACGGTGGGGCTGACGGTGGGGTGCTACCCGGACCGGCCGTAGTGAACTCCCCGTGCCCGCCGGTGTGCGACGAGGGCAGAAAGGGCCGGGAGGCGAGGAGCGAGGGAGGTTCCTCATACGCACTTGAATATCCCTATTGCACGGATAGGGAGGGAAGTTTAGGGTATTTATGTGAGTGAACGTCTCTATTCGGTGGACGAGGTGGCCGAAAGCCTGGGTCTGCACGTGCGCACCATCCGCAACTACGTGCGCTCCGGGCGGCTCCCCGCGGTCCGCATCGGCAAGCAGTACCGCATCGCGCAGCAGGACCTCGAGGCCTTCACCGGCCGCCCGATGCCGCCGTCGTCGCGCGAGTCGGCCGGACGCCGGCGGCACACCGACGTGTCGAGCATCGTGGAGATCGACGCGGTCGGCGCCGAGACGGCCCACCGCCTGACCACTCTCGTGACGAGCGCGGCGGGCAACCGCCGTTCGGGCGACGAGCCGCTGCGGATCGAGACGGTGTACGACGAGAGGAGGGCGAGGATGAAGATCGTCATCCTCGGCGGGCTGGCCGACACCGCCCGGCTGTTCGACTACATCGACGGGGTGCTCGAGTCATGACCACGATCTACACGTCCGAGGCCAGCGCCCGCGAGGTCCGGCGGCGCTATCGTGATGCCCTGCGGGACTGGCCGATTCCGGCCGAGCATGTGCGGGTACCCACCCGCCAGGGTGAGACCTTCGTGCTCGTCTCCGGTCCGGACGACGCGCCGCCCGTGCTGCTGCTGCACGGCTCGGGAGCGAACGCGACGATGTGGCGTGACGACATCGCCTCCTGGGCGCGGCATTTCCGAACCTACGCCGTCGACCTCGTCGGTGAACCGGGGGAGAGCGCGCCGTCCCGGCCGCCCCTGGCCTCCGACGCGTACGCGCTGTGGCTCGATGACGTGCGCGAAGGTCTGGGGGTCACGAGCGCTGCGATCGTCGGCGTGTCCCTCGGCGGCTGGATGGCGGTGGACTACGCCACCCGGCGCCCGGAACGGGTGACGCGGCTGGTCCTGCTGTGCCCCGGTGGCCTGGGCCGGCAGCGGATGGGCTGGCTGGTCAAGGCGATGTTCCTGCGTCTTTTCGGGCGCCGGGGGGCACTCCGTTCGGCGGCCGTCGTCACCGGCCTGGACACTCCCGAGACGCGTCCGGTCCTCGACGAGGTGGTGCTGACGTTCGCCCACTTCAAGCCGCGTACGGAGCGGTTGCCCGTGTTCTCCGACGACGCGCTGCGGCGGCTGACCATGCCCGCGCTCGTGATCGTCGGTGGCCGCGACGTCCTGTTCGACTCCGAGGGCACCGCCGACCGCGTGCACCGGTGCCTCCCGCACGCGACCGTCGAGGTGCTACCCGAGGCCGGGCACGCGATCCTCGGCCGGACGGAATCCGTCCTCGAATTCCTGCGCGACTGACCCGTCGCGCGGCAACCCGCTTCGGTCGAGGCGAATCCGCCAGGAAGAAGCGTCATGTCCCCGAACCTGCCTCACGAGACGGGCCGACCCGCGGACCGCCGCAGGATCGACGGTCGAATCGCGACTACCAGGGAGTTCCGGCTGGGATAGTGGTGGTTGTGAGCGACCATGCCCGGTCCGGACGCGTGGCGGAGTTGACGATTGCGTTGTCGTTGGCGACGGATCTGGGCACGGGGCAACCGATGGAGCACGGGTTGCGTACGTGCTGGCTGTCACTGGCCGCGTCGGAGGCACTCGGGCTGGCCGCGCCGGCGCGGTCCTGCGTGTACTACGTTGCGCTGCTTCGGTTTCTGGGATGCACGTCGGATGCGTCGGAGACCGCGGTACTGGCCGGCGGCGACGACATCGCATTCGACGCGACGATGGCGCCGATGCTGATGGCCGAGCCCGGTGAAGGTGTGCGCTATTTCGTCCGCCATCTGGCGCACGATCTCCCGTCGCACCGCCGCGTGGGGCGGATTGTGCGGGCACTGAGCGACCCGGACATGAATCG